>JADWMI010000396.1 GCA_015767395.1 Bacteroidota bacterium
CTAAAAAAGTATCATTGTTTTTATCAAACTTTTTATCACGAATATTTCCATGAACATACAAACCGGTACTCCATTTATCGCTTACCTTGGTGTTTACATGGGTGTTTATTTCAAATCGCCCATCTGCAGATCCATAGGCATTTATAAATAATTTGCTATCGCTTAAAGGCTTTTGAAGTTTTGCATTTATTTGTCCGGCAATACTCTCAAATCCATTGACAACACTTCCAGCTCCTTTTGTAATTTGAATACTTTCAACCCAGGTTCCAGGAATAAAACTCAATCCAAATGCTTGTGCTGCTCCTCTAATTGCTGGCACACTTTCTATTCCTATTAATATATATGGACTTGTGAGTCCTAACATTTTAATTTGACGTGTACCTGTAAGCGCATCTGCAAAATTAACATCTATGGATGGATTTGTTTCAAAGCTTTCACAAAGATTGCAACAAGCCGTTTTCAAAAGTTCATCCCCACTCATATTCAAAATATTCATTGAATTTAAATATGAAACAGAAGTCGTTTTTTTTCTATTTTTAATAACGACTTCATCCAAATTATTAGTTGGAGTCAATTGGTGTTTAATTTTATATGGTTGTTTAATTATTAAAGTATCGGTTCTAAAACCTATATAACTAATTATTAGTCTATCATATTCTTTTTTATATGGTATTGTAAATTTCCCTTCAACATCGGTAACCGTTCCAATGGAAGTATTTAGCCAATGCACATTTGCCCCAAACAAACCTATATGTTTGTTATTGGCATTGGATTCTGTAATTGTTCCTTCAATTTTTTCTTGTGAGCATAAAAATAAAGGGAACAACATAAATATTAAATTTATTTGTTTCAAGATAATTGTGATTTAAATTAATTATAAAACTAAAAGTCAAACATTTATGGGTCTTACTTTTTAGTAAAACCAATAGCATGTTTTAATTAACTGCATTAATTTAAAATCAAATAAGGAATACTTGATGGATTACTTGCTTTTTAGTAACCAAGGTAGGTGGTGAATATTCTTTTTTATAAATAGAACGTTCATACTGAATTTCAATATTATCAAAAAATAATTTTAATGAATTAACAATAAGAAACTGCTTTTTAATAGTTGAAGAAACTGCCGTATTGAATAGTATTTCTGTTTGGCCTTCAATTTCAATTTGATGATCGCTGCAACAATCATCTAAAATTTCACAACAATCATTATTATCGTCTATTTTACAAGCGTCTAAATTTGAAAATAGTGCAGTATTCACAAAAAAACCACTACAATTCTGCGTGTCTATTGTAAATGACATTGTAGAGAATAACACTACAAATATCATTAAAACGGCTCCTATTTTTGTAAATTTTTCCTTCATTATAAGTTGCAAAGATATAAAAATATCTTATGCAAAAATAGAATTAAAAGTGCTAAACGATTCATTTTATTAGCACTTTGTTTTTATCAGTTTATTTTAAAACACCTTCAAGAATATCATCTATTCTTTCTATTTCATAGCCATATTCTTCTTCACTGAAATCATCTTTATTAATATCATAAAACGCATACCAATCTTTATTCGGTATTAATTTTTGAAGCTTTAACTTAACCAATAATACTTCATAATTTATTTCATCAACAATTGTATTTGCCAAAACATCAATAATAAAGTTTACGGGTATACTTTCATTTTTAGAACTTAAATATTCAATATTCTCTATTAACTTAAACTTTCGCTTGTCATCAGCACCACCAAAATAATATGATAAAATATCTGACAATTCAGCTTCATTAAAATTAGCTAAAAGTTTTTTCAATTCTTCTTTATGCCGACTAAAATCTACATATCCATAATCATCCTCATGATATAATTGTTCAACTATTAGCTTAACCGCTATCATCCTTTTAAATGTTGGTACTCCAGCATTTTCAGTTAATTTTTCAACAATAAATTTGAAATGAGGTGTGTTTTCAAGTACATCATCTTTTAATTCAACAGGCTGTATTGTTATTTCTTGAATTATTTTTTTTAATATTTTATTCATATTTATTATTTTAATAAGTGATTTTTCGTGTGTTATCTTAAAAAATAAAATTAAGTAATCTATATTAAAAATAGAATGACAATTATCAGATGTTTTTGTTAAAATACAAGTGATGTAAAAATCTATTTAATATTGGCTTTGTCCCAAACTTTTCCTGTTTTTTGATCTATCATTTCAATGGAAACTTCATCACCATCAATCTTTACGGAAAGCACATAATACATAGCTTCTGGTAAATCAGTCATGCCGCCATTTGATGCCTGAAATTTATAAGGAGCTACACCGCTTACTAACTCTTCTTTTGTTCTTTTACCATAATACACATCACCTTCTATTGCATCAGATTCTCTTTTAAGCGCATAAATAGATGCTCCAGCACCCGCAGAAATAATATAATTGGTGCCATTTCGTTTTGTTCGGTAATAAATATGGTCATGACCACTAAAAACTGCTGTCACATTGTATTTGTCATATAATTTTGTAGTTGCTGTTTCAGCACCTGCAACGTCGTTGTATGACTTAGTACCTAAAGTGTAATTAGGACGGTGCTTATAAATAAAGATATGTTTTCCTTTAGCTCTCTTTAACTCCTTTTCTAACCATTTCAGTTTTTTGGGATCTGAATCAATTTTTGGCCAAGGCAAAGCAATAAACTTAGCATTTCCATACTTAAAGCT
>JADWMI010000397.1 GCA_015767395.1 Bacteroidota bacterium
AAAAATTAAACATCATATTAGGAAAAATCCAGGAGTAGTATGCGGCAATGTTTTTGCCAAAATCTTGATGATATTCTGGTAAATCGAAAACTTCTTCACCATCATTGGTGTATCCTATTTGTAGATTGAAATGCTTATATATTTCGGTTGTATAATTACCGTAGTCAAGCACATCATTTAAATCTTCATGTACAAAAGGAATGTGAAAGCCTTCCAAATAATTATCACAATATAGAGCCCAGTGAGAATTGATTAAATAATCTTTACTTAAACTTTTATGATGCTTAAATTGATGTAGCGGAAGAAAACCGATGCGCTCTATCATTTTATTTAATACCTCATCAAAATCAAACATTGGGTTTAATCCAATAAATACAAAAGGTCCTAACGTTCTAACCAAAAACTCATGTAAATTATCACATGGTCGCGGAAAATTTTCAGCAGTTTCAAATTCTGGCATCGATTTAAAAGAGCCATCAAGATTAAAACGTCTACCATGATACATGCAAGCAAGTTGCTTTACTTTTCCTGGATTGGTAACTAAAATATTTCCACGATGTGTGCAGACATTGCTAAAGCATTTAAGATTGTCTTCTTGATCTCTAATTAATAAAAGAGGTTCAGTGACATAATTATCTAAAAGAATAAAAGGATGTACAGTTTGTGTAAAAGGAACCAGGCTATCATCGCCAATCCATTGCCAAGTTTTCACAAAGACATTTTCTTTAATGGCTTCAAATACTTCTTCTGACCTATAAAAATCTGCAGGAAGTGTTTCTGCTACTTTAATATTTTGATCAATGTGGAATTTTTTTTTCAAGTTGTTGGTTTTTAAGAAACTCAACAATTGTTTTTACAACTTATTATTGAGGATTCTTAAATATATAAAAAAAGCGCAAAAATTTTACTTTTTGCGCTCTAAATTAAAACTTGAGTTCTATTTGATTTTTTATAATATCTTCAAAGGTTTCCCTTTTTCTAATTAAATGAGCTTTATTATTATGCCAAAGAACTTCAGCAGGACGATATCTCGAATTATAATTAGATGCCATTGAGAAGCAGTAAGCTCCCGCATTTTTAAAGGATAGAATATCGCCTTCATTAATTTCACTTATACGCCTGTTATTTGCGAACGTATCTGTTTCACAAATATATCCTACTACAGAATAAAAACGCTCTTTCCCTTTTGGGTTTGAAATGTTTGTGATTTCATGTTGTGAACCATAAAGCATGGGTCTTATTAAATGATTAAATCCAGAATCTATTTGAGCAAATACCGTTGAGGTAGTTTGTTTAACTGCATTTACTTTTGCTAGAAACTGTCCAGATTCACTCACTAAAAATTTTCCTGGCTCGAAAGCCAGGGTTAATTCTTTTCCGTATTCTTTGCAGAACTCATTAAACCTTTTGGTAAGCTTCTCACCAAACTCTTCGACATTAGTTTCTATATCTCCTTTTTTATAAGGTACCTTAAAACCAGATCCAAAATCTATAAAGTCTAAATTTTGGAAATTTTTAGCAGTTTCAAACAAAATCTCACTCGCATATAAAAACACTTCAACATCAAGAATATCACTCCCTGTATGCATATGAATTCCATTAATTGTCATTCCAGTATTTTCTACAATACGAAGTATGTGCGGTATTTGATGAATCGAGATCCCAAATTTACTATCAATATGTCCAACAGAAATATTAGTATTTCCACCAGCCATGACATGTGGATTAATACGAATACAAACAGGCGTTTTTGGGTGTTTTGTGCCAAATTGTTCGAGTATTGAAAGATTATCAATATTAATTTGAGTTCCTAAAGCTGCTACTTTTTCAATTTCTTCAATAGAAACACCATTAGGTGTATAAATTATTTTTTCTGGTGGAAAGCCAGCTTCTAAACCTAATTTAACTTCTTGAATAGATACTGTATCTAAACAAGATCCTAACGTGCCTAATAATTTTAAAACAGAAATATTAGAGAGCGCCTTGACTGCATAGTTAATCTTAAGCTTCTTCACCTTATTAAATGCAGATGTTAAGCGTTTATACTGAGAAACAATAGTTTCTGAGTTATACACATAAACTGGACTTCCAAAGTCCCTTGCAATTTTTAATAAGGTGTTATTGTTCATTTTAGTTAAAATTAAATTAGCTGTAAAATTATAACCTTTTTTCTAATGTAGATGTGATAATTCCTGAAAAATATGGCAAAAAAAATGTGTTATTGTTATTATTAATAATGAGTTATAAAAAATATTGGTTTAAACACGAATGATGTTTACTTTTGTTTGACTAAAATTTGGTTTAAAGATGAACTTACACGAATATCAAGGTAAAGAAATATTAAGCAGTTTTGGAGTAAGAATACAACGTGGTATTGTTGCACAAAATGCAAACGAAGCTGTAACTGCAGCAAAACAATTAACCGCTGAAACTGGCACAGGGTGGCATGTTATTAAAGCACAGGTTCATGCTGGTGGACGTGGTAAGGGTGGAGGCGTAAAGCTTGCTAAAAATTTAAAAGAAGTAGAAACAATTGCAGGTCAAATTATTGGAATGAATTTGATTACACCACAAACATCTGCTGAAGGTAAGAAAGTTCATCAAGTTTTAATTGCTGAAGATGTTTATTATCCAGGAGATAGTGAACCAGAAGAATATTATATGTCGGTTTTATTAAATCGTGGGACAGGTCGTAATATGATCATG
>JADWMI010000398.1 GCA_015767395.1 Bacteroidota bacterium
CTCTTTCAACTGAAAATTCATCAATTAACAATTCGTAAAAAGCTTGTTTTGCGTGTCCATAACCGTAGTTTCCACCTTCATAGTTGGCTCTCATGTCAGCAATTTGAGTTTCAGAAGCTAACAATTTGTACAAGGCAAATAAATTACAAGTATCAGGATTTTTAGGTTCTTCTAACGGTGTAGAGTCTGTTTTTATTTTCATAATTTGTTTACGCAGTTGCTTGTCTGGTAAAAAAATATTGATAATATTTCCACTTGATTTACTCATTTTTCCTCCATCAGTTCCAGGAACCCACATAGTTCCTTCTTGAATTTTAGCTTCTGGTGGAACCAATGCATCTCCCATTTGATGATTGAAACGGTTAGCTACATCTCGTGTAATTTCTAAATGTTGTAATTGATCTTTTCCTACCGGAACAATTTCAGCATCGTATAACAAAATATCTGCAGCCATTAACATGGGATACGAAAATAAACCAGCGTTTACATCTTCTAATCTATCTGCTTTGTCCTTAAAACTATGAGCAAGTGTTAATCTCTGGTATGGAAAAAAACAACTTAAATACCAAGAAAGTTCAGTTACTTCAGGAATATCACTTTGGCGATAAAAAACAGATTTGTTTACATCCAAACCACAAGCAAGCCAAGTTGCAGCAGTGCTATAAGTGTTTTCACGTAACTCTTTACCATTTTTAATCTGAGTAAGCGAGTGCATATCAGCAATAAATAAGAACGACTCATTTTTAGGGTCGTTAGCCATTTCAATTGCAGGAATAATAGCTCCTAATAAATTTCCTAAGTGTGGTGTTCCTGTACTTTGTACGCCGGTTAATATTCTTGACATTTATTTTTTAATTTCTTTCGCACAAAAGTACATATTTCAACTTCATAAAAAAAGCGGCAATTGCCGCTTTAAATATATTTTTAAAAATTCTATTTTTTCTTTACTGCTCCGGCAATAGCTAAAATAACAACTGCACCAATTACACCTTCTAATAAATCACCAAAAGTGCCATTTAAAATAATTATTCCTAAAAAGTTAAAAATCCAACTACCGACCAAGCCTCCAATAATACCTAGTATTATATTTTTAAAAATACCATAACCGCCACCTTTCATTAAATTTCCGGCCAGCCAACCTGCTATTCCACCAATAATTATCGAGTAAATCATAATTTTAAATGTAAAAAGTTAATAATTTATGAAATTAATAAAATAAAAACAAAAATTGCTTTTAAATTTTTACTTTTGATCGTTATTAAACAAGCGTTCAAAGTTTGGAATTATAAAAGAATGATTATAAGTAAACAGCATATGATAGTAATAAAAAATAAAAGGTCAACATATGAAATTGTTTAAAATCATTTTTTATATTTTTTGGCGTTGTTGGTTTTATTGCTGGGTTTTATTTACAATAATTCCAATTTTCCCTGTTTTAATATTCGTAACGTCATCGGAAAAGTTATATCCAATTTTTTTTAAAATTGCACAGATATGGGCAAATACCATTTTGTTTATAATGGGTTTTAAAGTTGAATTATTTGAAGATGAAATGGTTGACAACACAAAAAGCTACATGTTTTGTCCAAACCATACTTCCATGATTGATATTATGGTAATGCTATCAGTGGCTAAAAATCCGTTTGTTTTTGTTGGAAAAAAAGAATTGACTAAAATCCCAATTTTTGGTTATTTTTATAAAAGGACCTGCATTATTGTTGATAGAAACAATTCGAAAAGTAAATTGGCCGTTTTTGAAGAGGCGAGAAGAAGACTTAGTAACGGAATGGATGTTTGTATCTTTCCTGAGGGGTTGGTGGCAGATGATGAAAGTATTGTGTTAAGTGAATTTAAAAATGGCGCATTTAGGTTGGCGATTGAGCATCAAATACCAATTGTTCCAATAACGATGTACGATTGTAAAAAAAGATTTTCATATACTTTTTTTAGTGGAAGTACAGGAAAGTTAAGAGTAAAAGTGCATCATTTTATTCAAACAGAATCACTTACTTTAAAAAATTGTAATTCTTTAAAAAAACAAACGTTTAATTTAATTTATAATGAGTTAATTACAGAAGAGCAAATTGCAACAAACAACATAAAAAAAGTTTGCTAAATTACTTTTAACAATGAAAAAGAAGGGTATTACATATTACGATCCAAAAGAAGAAAAACTAAATGTAATTTCTCACGGCATAGGATTGGGATTAAGTATAGTTGCCTTGGTATTATTAGTTGTGTATTCAAGCCTTTATGGAAGCAGTTGGCATATAGTTAGTTTTAGTATTTATGGCGCAAGTTTAATTTTATTATATGCTGCTTCAACATTTTATCATTCTGCCCAAAATCCAAAATTACGTCAAAAATTAAATGTTTTTGATCACGCTTCCATTTATGTTTTAATAGCAGGAACCTATACACCTTTTACCTTGGTGGTTTTAAATGGCTGGGTTGGTTGGACAATTTTTGGTATTTCTTGGGGATTGGCAGTTATAGGTGTTATTTTAAAACTTTTTTATACAGGTAAATATGACAAAATTTCAACAATTGCCTATGTGTTGATGGGGTGGCTTATTATTTTTGCTGTCAAACCATTGATAAATAATTTACCTATTGAAGGGCTTTTGTGGTTGTTAGCAGGTGGTATTTTTTATACTGTTGGAGCTCTTTTATACAGCATAAAAAGAATCAAATATAATCATGT
>JADWMI010000113.1 GCA_015767395.1 Bacteroidota bacterium
CGCTAGTAATATGCTGTGTATAGAGCCAATTACGGCCTATCCATATACTGGAGGAGAAATGCTTTCAAAAGAACTTTTTAACGTATCAAAAGGTACAGATACTTTTAAAGTTGAGATAAAACCTTATTAATTTAAGGTTCTTTTTTTACTCTTAGTAAATCTAAATGGTTAATAGGATTGATACCCAATCCACTTACATTTCTTTGTGTAAAACGAACCACTTCATCATAATATAAAGGTATAACAGCGGCAGAAGCCATTACCAAACTATCCATTTTTTGGTACATGGTACGTCTAACCTTATTGTCTGTAATTTGAATAGATCTTTCATACATTTCATCAAATTCCTTTGAACTGTAATGCGTGTAATTAGGTCCGTTTGGTGAGAAGTTTTTACTGTGAAAAATAAACAAATAATTTTCAGCATCAGGATAATCCGCGACCCAACTACCTCTAAAAATACTGAGTTGTCCATTTACTTTTGTTTGCCTTAAGGTTGAAGGCGGCATTACATCAATATTCACTTGTAAACCTGTTTTTTGAACTTCACGCTGAATGTATTCACACAAATCTAAATATTGACTGTTGGTACTTATGGTTATGGAAGGATTTAGATCCCCAGTTTCTTCTATATAAGACTGTACCAATGCTTTCGCTTTTTCGGGTTGGTAGGTATATCCTTTCATATTATTAAAAGAAGGCAATCCTTTTGGAATAAATCCATTTACTGCTGGTGTTCCAATACCATTTCGTAAATATTTAATCATTTTCACCCTGTCAAAACCGTAATTAATGGCTTTTCTAATTTTAACAGCATTGACTTCCGTTTCTTCTGCATCCAAATAAACGCCCAAATACTCTGTATTCAAATAAGGCCCCGAAATCATATTAATTTTATTCAAATATTGTTCTTTTAACCTTCCTTCTGAAGTTAATAAATCATCTTTATAAGAAGCATCTATACTACTCATAAAGTCTATATTTCCTTGAATAAACTGTAAAAATTCACTTTGCTTGTCTGGCAAAAAAGTAATGGCTACTGCTTCTAAATAAGGTAAACCAACACCATTTTCATCTTTCTCGTAATACCTATGATTTTTTCTAAAAATCAGTTTGGTGTTTTCAACCCATAATTTAAACTGAAACGGTCCTGTTCCAATCGGGTTTGCTCTAAAAGTGTCGCCAAAATAATCAATGGCTTCTTTTGGCACAACCGAGCAATATTGCATGCTCATTAAGCTTAAAAAAGGCGGAAATGGTTGTTTTAGTTGAATTACAAAAGTACTGTCGTTTGTTGCTTCAAATTTTTCAACAAATTCTAATACCCATTTACCAGGTGAAGTTACTTTCGGATCAATTAAACGATTAAAACTATATTCAAAATCTTTAGCGACCACTGTTCGGGTTGAATCTTTACCAAATAATAGATGCTTATGAAATTGGATGCCTTTTCTTAAATTAAATGCATAGGTTTTTCCATCTTCAGAAATGGTCCATGTTTTTGCCAAATCTGCTTGTACTTCTAATTGATCATCCAACTTTACCAATCCATTAAACAATTGATTTGTGACCCAAATAGTTCTTAAATCTTTTGCGAATGCGGGATCTAATGTGGTAATATTCGCGTGTTCATTATACCTAAACACCTGTGAATCATCAAAATTTGAAGTTTTCGTTTTACAACTTACCAATAACCAACAACCAACAACCAACAGCCAAAAACTATTTTTCAAACCCATATTCTCTTTCTACTTTACAAATTCGCAGTTGATATTTTTTATACCACAATTCTTTTCCTTTTTCTCTAGCCAAGGTATGTTCAGCATTATTCCGCCATTTTAAAATAGCATCTAAACTTTTCCAGTAGGAAACCGTAATTCCAATTTTATTTCTAGCTGATTCTAACCCTAAATAACCTTCCTGTTGTTTAGCCAATGCTTCCATTCTTTTAGTAGTTTCCATATAACCTTCGTCAACAGTGGTTCTTAGTGTTGAAAAAATCACAGCGTAATAAGGTGGTTTTGGTGTAATTGAAATCATAATTATAAAAATTAAATTCTGTACTTTTGCACATGCTAAATGTACAAGAATGAGCGCACAAAAAAAAGTCGCATTTTACACATTGGGGTGTAAACTAAATTTTTCAGAAACTTCAACAATCGCACGTAGCTTTCAAAGTGAAGGTTTTGATCGTGTAGAATTTAGTGAAAAGGCTGATATATACGTAATTAACACATGTACAGTCACTGATAATGCTGATAAAAGATTTAAATCTATTGTTAAATCGGCTTTAAAACAAAACGATCAAGCTTTTTTAATTGCCATAGGTTGTTATGCACAGTTAAAACCTGAAGAATTAGCGGCTATTGATGGTGTTGATATGGTATTGGGTGCTACCGAAAAATTTAAGGTAACCGATTATATAAACGACCTTTCCAAAAATGAAATGGGCGAAGTACATTCTTGTGAAATTGAAGAAGCCGACTTTTATGTTGGTTCTTATTCTATTGGTGATAGAACCCGCGCCTTTTTAAAAGTACAAGATGGTTGTGATTATAAATGTACGTATTGTACCATTCCCTTAGCACGAGGTATCTCAAGAAGTGATGAATTGGAAAACGTGTTGAAAAATGCCAAAGAAATTTCTGAAAAAGGTATTAAAGAAATTGTATTGACTGGTGTTAATATTGGTGATTACGGCAAAGGTGAGTTTGGTAATAAAAAACACGAACATACTTTCTTAGAATTGGTGCAAGCGTTAGACACTGTTGAAGGCATTCATCGATTACGTATTTCATCTATAGAACCCAATTTATTGACCAATGAAACCATTGATTTTGTTGCTTCATCAAATAGTTTTGTTCCTCATTTTCACATTCCATTGCAAAGTGGTAGTGACGCATTGTTAAAATTAATGAAACGCCGCTATTTAAAAGAAACGTACGATAACAGAGTTGATGCCATTAAAAAAACAATGCCAAATGCTTGTATTGGAGTTGATGTAATTGTTGGGTTTCCTGGTGAAACAGATGAATTATTTTTAGAAACGTACAATTATTTAAACCAATTAGATATTTCATATTTACACGTATTCACCTATTCAGAAAGACCAAACACAGAAGCTTTTGACATGGGAGGTGTTATTCCTAAAAAAGTACGCGCAAAACGCAGTAAAATGTTAAGAGGTTTGTCTGTTAAAAAACGTAGAGCCTTTTATGAAAATCAACTTGGAAATAAACTAACAGTGTTATTTGAGAGTGAAAATAAGGAAGGTTTTATTCATGGTTTTACGGAAAATTATGTAAAAGTAAAAACCCCGTGGAATCCTGAATTGGTAAACACCTTACAGGAAATACAATTAACCAAAATTGATGAAGATGGTGTTGTACGATTTGATTGGGTTAAGGCACCTATTTTTGTTTAAAAACAGTTTATGAAAACTGATAAGATCCATATTTATTTTATGCCAGGATTGGCGGCTAGTTCAAAAATATTTGAACATATAAAACTTCCTGAAGATAAATTTGAACGTCACTATTTGGAATGGTTATTACCTTTATCCGTTAAAGAGTCTATTGAAAATTATGCCAAAAGAATGGCTGAATTTGTAGTTGAAGAAAATCCTGTTTTAGTTGGGGTGTCTTTTGGAGGTATAGTGGTTCAGGAAATGAGTAAACATCTAAAAACTAGAAAAGTAATCATTATTTCAAGTGTTAAAAGCAACACTGAATTTTCAAAGCGATTAAAAATTTTACAACAAACAAAGGCTTATAAATTATTCCCAGCAAAAGTAATCTCAAATCTTGAAGATTTCTCCAAGGTGGCATTTGGGGAGTTTACAAAAAAGAGATTAGCACTGTACAAAAAATACTTGTCAGTTAGAGATCCTAATTATTTAACATGGGCCATTGACCATGTTTTAAATTGGCAACAAACAACTCCGCAGCAAAACATTATTCACATTCACGGAAAAGAAGATCATATTTTTCCAATAAAAAATATAAAAAGCTGTATCACCATCGAAAAAGGAACACATATTATGATATTGACCAAAGCCAAATCCATTAGTAAAATTATTTCCGATATTTTTTAATTGTTAAAGTCAGTATACATTTTCATTAAATACAAATTAAATTGTATTTTGAGCAGCATCAAATAAATTGGGATAATTATATGAGCAATTCAGTTAAAATTTTAGGTTTAGTGGCCATTATTATGGTAAGTTCTTTGTTTGTTTTTTCAGTAGAAAAAGAAGTTGTTGCAGATGGTAATGTAGAAGAAAGAAATACAAGCGAAACATATCAAATTAAAGCACTAAAAATACCGAAGGGTTTAAACTTCGCAGGTGAAAGAGTTCCTGTTGAACAAGAAGATATTAGAGAGCGTGTTGACAGAGAATTATTGGTAAACACCTATTGGCAATCTAATGGTTTACTTTTAATAAAAAAGGCTCACAAATATTTCCCTATCATTGAACCTATTTTAAAGAAAAACGGTATCCCGGATGATTTTAAATATTTAGCCGTTATTGAAAGTGGTTTAGAGAATGTTACTTCTCCAGCTGGGGCTAAAGGTTTTTGGCAAATTATGGAGGTAACAGCAAAAGAGAATAAATTAGAAGTTAATGGGAATGTTGATGAACGCTACCATTTAGAAAAAGCAACCCAAGTAGCCTGTGATTATTTAAATAAAGCAAAAGAAAAATTTGGCAATTGGACATTGGCAGCTGCAGCATACAATGGTGGTGTTAAAGGGATTTCTAGAAGAATGGAAACGCAAATGGTTGATGACTATTATGACTTATTACTGGTTGATGAAACCGCTCGTTATCTTCCTAGGATAGTTGCCGTGAAAGAAATTTTATCTAACCCGGAGAATTACGGATTTATTTTTGATAATGAAGATTTATATAATATGATTCCAACAAAAACCATTAAAGTTGATAGCGTAATTACTGATATTGCATTGTTTTCAAAAAATTTGGGAATCAACTATAAAATTATGAAAATTCACAATCCTTGGTTGCGCGAAAATAAATTGAACAATGCTTCCAAAAGAATGTACGAGATAAAAATTCCATTAGATTAAAATGAAAATGACAGTAACTACAATTATTACCTTGATTATTATTGGTTTATTGGCTGGGATTTTAAGTGGTTTGGTTGGTGTTGGTGGGGGTATCATAATGGTACCTTTGTTTGTATTGGTTTTGGGTTTAACACAACACAATGCCCAAGGTCTAAGTTTAGCAGTAATGCTACCGCCTGTTACTTTTTTAGCTGTTTATAATTATCATACTTCCGGCGAAGGAGGAAATATAGATTGGAGAATTGCCCTAACGGTCTCATTACTATTTATTATTGGAGGCTTTTTAGGATCTAAATTGGCTTTGCAAATTGATCAGCGCATGCTTAAAAAAGTATTTGGGGTATTTATGTTATTAATTGCTTTAAAATTAATATTCACCAAATAATATTTCAAACTCGATCAAATAATTATTTTTATCTGTGTAATACTTAATTAATTTTAAATACATTTCAAATTGTTAGAACGTTCTATAAATTAAGCATACATTACGATTTTTAAACAATATATATGAATTTTGCAAGTCCTCTGGTCTATGGAGCTCCAGTTTTTATCGCTCTTATTTTACTTGAAATAACCTATAGCAGATCGCACAACAACAAAAACCTATACGATTTTAAAGATCTTGGTGCTAGTGCCTTTTTTGGTATTGCAACAGCTATTATTGATCCATTAGTAAAAACAGTTTCGTTGATTCTTGTATTTCATTATACTTATGAATTTTTTAATCCGATAGTAGAAGGCGTTCGCACAAATATTATGGGATGGAAATCTTTTGGATATGCCTGGTGGGTATGGATTATTTGTCAGTTTTTAGATGATTTCACCTATTATTGGTATCACCGTCAAAACCATATGGTTCGTTTTTTATGGGCTGCTCATATTGTCCATCATTCATCCGATAATTTTAACCTAGGAACTGCTATTCGAAATGGTTTATTCACCATTTTATACAAGCCTTTATTTTATATGTGGTTACCAGCAATAGGGTTTCCACCAGCTATGGTCATATTTTGTTTGGCTATAGAATCTTTATGGCAATTTCAATTGCATTCGACTTATGTTCCAAAAATGGGTTTTATTGAAAAAATATTCAATACACATACGATGCATCAAGTTCACCATGCTCGAAATATAGAATACATGGACAAAAACCATGGTGGATTTCTAAATTTTTTCGATAAAATATTTGGAACATGGAAAGAACTAGACGACGATATTGACGTAAAATATGGTGTTACACACGCCCCAAACTCTTACAATCCTTGGGTTATTTTAACGCATGAATATAAGGATATTTGGAACGATATCAAAAAATCAAAAAATTGGGGGCATAAATTTATGTACTGTTTTGGGCCTCCTGGCTGGAGTCATGACAATAGCACTCAAACCGTTAAGCAAATGCAACTAGCACTAAAAAATCAGGAATAAAATCTTATTTTATATACTTTCAACATCTAAAAAAACAAGTATCTTTGTGTTATGGGATTAACTAATAACGATATTTTTAAAAAACTCCGTGTAGCGCATAAATTACGAGACAATGACATCGTTGACATCTGTAAATTGGTTGACTTTAGAGTAAGTAAAAGTGAACTTGGTGCAATTTTCAGGAATGAAACACACGAAAAATATATGGAATGTGGCGATCAAATGTTACGCAATTTTTTAAATGGACTGATTATTCATTTACGTGGTCCAATGCCTCCAAAAGGTGATAAAACACCAAAATAGATCATGAAAAGCCTTTTCTTCACTTGCGCTCTTTTATTTTCTTTAATAGTACTAGCTCAGAAAAGTTCTAAAAGCAATTCAGATTTAAACCGATTTAGAATTGGAATCATCATTGGAACACCTAACTCTTTAGGTGGAAATGCTGAATATTTATCACCGCTATTTAAAGATAGAGTCGCTGTGTTTTTTAATTATTCTGGACTTTCTTTCTTTGTAGACGATTTTGACAATGACGTAAACTATATGGAAATAGGTTCTAATATCTATTTTAAAACGACTGGGAGTGGTTTATATGGATCTTTAGGTTACGGCAAGTTAGATATTCATTCTATCTATGAAAATGCTTTTACCTTAGAAGGAGAAAAATTTGAAAGCAAAGCTGAAGGAGATCTTGATGTAAACACGTTTAATGTGAAAATTGGATTTAAGGCTGGAAATAAATTCTACTTTAGAACAGAACTTGGTTATGGGTTTGGCAGTATTCCTCAAGAAATTCTTGTTACTGGAACCATAAACGATACTCCGGTTCAAGGCATAAAAGAGGTGCCAGATGTTCCTGGTATTTCTGAAAATGGTTATCCACTATTTAATATTGGAGTTGGATTTTCTTTTTAACCTAAAGAATTTATTTG
>JADWMI010000114.1 GCA_015767395.1 Bacteroidota bacterium
AAACGAATCCCTTTAAAAAAAGTATCGTTGTGATCTTGTTTTGAAAAAGCAGCAACTTTTCCCACCACCATTGCAAAAGAAATCATGGCCAATAAAGTTCCAATGGCAAAACCAATTATATATTGTACAGAACCTGAAGTGGTAGTAAATCCAATAACTGGCAAGAACAATAAAAAATGCGCCACACCCGCCAATCCATGAAAAAAGCCAATAGATAAAGACGCAAAAACACCTTGTTTTAAATTAGGATGCTTGTGACTGTGTGTTTTCTCTGAATTATGGATGTGTGCATGCTTGTGAATTGCCGTATTCCCGTTGCTATGCACATGTAAATGCTTGTGCTTATTTTCTTCTTTAAAAATTTTAAAGAAAATCCACAAACCTAAAACTATTAAAATAACACCAACAAATTGTTCACTGTGTTCTGAAATTTTTTCAATAGGAATTAATTCTTTAAACAATAAAAATAAAACCCCAATGGAAAGCATCCCTAATAAATGACCAATACCCCAAAACAAGCCAACTTTCCAAGCTTTCTTTTTACTTTCTATTGCAAAGGGTGTCACAGCTGCTAAATGATCGGGCCCCGATATAACGTGTAACATTGCGGCAATAATACCTGCAAACAAGGGAAAAGTCAACTCCATTATTGTTTGAAAATTTGTTGCTTAAATTTACAATATATTCTTTTAAACAATCACAAATCTATAAAAAAAGTAAAGCCAGTAATTCATCTATTAATTACTGGCTTTATTTTTGTTTTAAAACGCTAAACTACCTCAACGTTTCTTCAAAATAAGATTTTGCAATTGATTCTCTATGATTTGGGTGCGCAATATTCACCAAGGCTGCAACACGCTGTTCAATTGTTTTTCCGTATAAATTGGCAACACCATATTCCGTAACAACATATTGTACATGAGCTCTAGTTGTCACTACTCCTGCACCGGTATTTAAAAACGGAACAATGCGACTAATTCCTTTACTGGTTTGAGATGGCAATGCAATTATTGCTTTTCCACCTTCACTTAAACTTGCTCCTCTTATAAAATCCATTTGACCACCTACACCTGAAAACATATTGGCACCAATAGAATCCGCACAAACTTGCCCAGTCGCATCTACCTGTATGGCTGAATTAATTGCTACCATTTTAGGATTTTGCCTAATATTTGCCACATTATTGGTGTAATCACAAGAACGCATTTCAACAAAAGGATTGTCATCAACATAATCATACAAACGCTTTGACCCTCCTAAAAAAGTAGTTAAAGCCCTACCAGCATTGATACCTTTATAGTTTCCATTGATTACATCTTTTAAAATTAAATCAATCACGCCATCTGAAAACATTTCGGTGTGCAAGCCTAAATCTTTATGATTTCCCAAACGAGATAATACGGCATTTGGAATAGATCCAATACCCATTTGTAAGGTACTTCTATCATCAATTAACGCGGCAACGTGGTCGCCAATCATACCTTCTATTTCAGTAGGTTCAGCTGTTTTAAACTCATGTATTGGTTCACTAAATTCAACAAAAGTATCCAACTCAGAAATATGTATAAGCCCTTCTCCATGCACTCTTGGCATTTGATCATTAATTTGAGCAATTACATGTTTTGCATTGGCAATTACCGCCAAAATAGCTTCAACTGAAACACCTAAAGAACAATAGCCATGCTTATCAGGTGTAGAAACTTGAATTAAGGCTACATCAACTGGCAAAACATTTCGCTTAAACAAATTTGGGACTTCACTTAAAAAAACAGGGGTGTATGAACCATTTCCTGCTTTTAATGTATGTCGCACATTTTTTCCTATAAAAAGTGAGTTTACATGAAAACTATCTTTATACTTTGGGTCCGCATATTTCACCACTCCTTCAATATGTAAATGACAAACTTCTACACCTCTAAGTTCTTCATGCCTGTTAGACATGGCGTTCATTAATTCCTGTGGCGCAGCGGCGGCTGCTTGAATATAAACTCTGTCGTTAGATTTTATGACTTTTACGGCTTGTTCTGCCGTTACTGCTTTATACATAATAAATATTTTATTTTCGTAATATCCTATAAAAGTACAAAATATTTAAGATATTCGCAAAATACAATTCAAATTTAATAACTTTTTTGCATTTTATTTATTTTAGACAAATACATTTACTTTAAATTAAATTCTTTTTTTTAAGTAACTTTGCAAAACCAATTTTGTAGTGAAATGATAAAAATTAAAACCCTAGAAGAAATTGAATTAATGCGTGAAAGCGCCTTAATTGTATCTAAAACTTTAGGATTATTAGCTAAAGAAGTAAAACCTGGTGTTTCCACTTTACAATTAGATAAATTAGCAGAAGAATTTATTAGAGATCAAGGTGCTATTCCTGGATTTTTAGGCTTGTATGATTTTCCAAACACCTTATGCATGAGTCCAAATGCACAAATAGTTCATGGAATACCAAATAACAAACCGCTAATAGAAGGAGATATTATTTCAATTGATTGTGGTGCTTTAAAAAATGGCTTTTATGGTGACCATGCTTATACTTTTGAAGTTGGTGAAGTAACTACTGAAACGAAGAAGTTATTGCAAATCACAAAAGAGAGCTTGTACGCAGGTATCCGCGAATTTAAAGCAGGCAACAGAGTTGGTGATGTTGGCTTCGCCATTCAAGATTATTGTGAAAAACATGGCTACGGAATTGTTCGTGAACTTGTTGGTCACGGATTGGGAAAAGAAATGCACGAAGATCCTGAAATGCCAAATTACGGGAGAAGAGGTAGAGGCAAAAAGTTTGTAGAAGGTATGGTAGTTGCTATAGAACCTATGGTAAATTTAGGCACCCACAAAATAACTCAGTTAAAAGATGGCTGGACCATTTTAACGCAAGACGGAAAGCCCAGCGCCCATTTTGAGCATGATATTGCTATAGTAAACGGAAAACCTGAATTACTTTCTACTTTTAAATACGTTTACGAAGCTTTAGGAATTGAGAGTGACGAAGAAAATGAGTTCAGACAAGCATTTTAATGTCATTTTTTAATACAATATTAAATACGGTTCCACGTCCTATTTTAATTAAAGTAAGTTATTGGGTACGACCAATCATTTCTCTTTATTTAAAAGGAAATACCTATACCGATCCTATTGATGGGAAAAGTTTTCGAAAGTTTTTACCCTACGGTTATGGCAAACAAAGACCAAATGTTTTATCGCCAAGTACCCTTTCATTAGAACGTCATAGATTGCTTTGGTTGTATTTAAAAAATGAAACCGATTTTTTTTCTGCCCCAAAAAAAGTATTACATATTGCACCTGAACAATGTTTTTTAAAATTGTTTAAAAATCAAAAAAACCTATCGTACACAAGTGCCGATTTATATTCACCAATAGCAGATGTAAAAGCTGATATTTGCGACTTACCTTTTGAAGACAACACATTTGATGTTGTTTTTTGCAATCATGTATTGGAGCACATTGAGGACGATAAAAAAGCGATGAGTGAATTGTACCGCGTTTTAAAACCAGGTGGAATGGGTGTTTTCCAAATCCCACAAGACTTGAGCCTTGAAAAAACATATGAAGATTTTTCAATCACTTCAAAAGAAGACCGCAAAAAACATTTTGGCCAATATGACCATGTAAGAGTGTATGGAAGAGATTATTTTGACAGACTTCGAAAAGTTGGTTTTACAGTAAACGAGGTTGATTATTCAAAAATAATTTCAAATGAATTAATTACTAAATATTGTTTGGTAAAAGGCGAAATTCTGCCAGTTTGCACTAAATAGCCTCCATTTCTAAATTAGAAGAGGTAAACGTTTTTATTCCCTCATTTTCATCAACATAAATTAAAAATGCCTTTAATTCAGGATGGTTTTCTAGAAACAGTTTTGTTTTTTCCAAGCCCATAGCCATAAATGCTGTTGCGTACCCATCAACATCAGCGCAATCTGATTTTGAAACAACAGAGGCACTTAACAAATTACTTTCAGAGGCATAACCTGTTTTTGTATTGATGGTGTGCACATATTTTTTTCCATCAACGGTGGTTCTATATTTTCTATAATTTCCAGATGTCGCAATAGATTCATTGTGAAGTTGAATGATAGCAGCAAAAGACCTTGAACCATCTTCGTTAGGATTTTCAATGGCTATTTTCCAGGCAAGATCATCTTGATTCACACCACGTGCTCTAATTTCACCGCCAATTTCCACCATGTAATTTTCTATATTATTTTGTTCAAAAAGTCGCCCTATAACATCAACCAAATACCCTTTTCCAATGGCATTAAAATCAAAATAAATTTCAGGATATAATTTTTCAACCTTATTGTTTTTCAAACTTACCTTCTCAAATCCTACAAACTGCAACAAGTCCTTTATTTTATCACCATCTAAATTTTCAACTGCTTCTTCAGGGCCAAAACCCCAGGCATTGACCAACACCCCAACAGTAGGATCAAAATCACCATCAGTTTCATTATAAATTTTATTGGACTTTCTAAATACCTCCTCAAAATAAGCATCAACGACCACAGTAGTATCTCCTTTATTAATTCTAGAAATATCAGATGTCGGAATATAAGTTGAAGTCGATTTATTAATTGCCTTAATTAGGCCATCAATTTTAGGTGTAAAATCAATATTACTTCTATCTAAATAACGAATTGAAAAAGAAGTTCCAATGGCATTTCCTTCAATTATTTTCAGATTATCATCTTGATTATTACAAGAAAACAAAAACAATATTAAAATTAGGAAAATATACTTTTTCATTAAAAACAGCGTTTACGATTAATATATAATAGGCGTTCAAAGATAATATTTAATTATCTCTTAAAAATATCTTAAAACAGTAAGTTTTTGTTTAAAGATGAATACTTTTTTATAAATTTGCAATGCCCAAATAGCAATTTATTAATTATGAGAAAAATAGTAGCAGTATTAGTGCTTACATCGGTGGTGTTAAGTTCTTGTGTTTCAAATAAGAAATACGCAGAGTTAGAAGGAAATTACAGTAAAAAAAATCAAGAATTAGTTGACACGAAGGCTGATTTAATGAAATGCCAAGTTGAAAACGAGAGCAAAATCGCATCTCTTGAGCAAAGAATTGTTGATTTAAACAAAGACAAAGAAAAAACATTGGAATATGTTGATAATTTAACTGTTTTGTCTAAATCTGCTTCTGATAACATTAAAGAAACTTTAGCTCAAATGGGTAAAAAAGATGAGTATATTCAATATATTCAAAAAGCTGTTACTAAAAAAGATTCAATCAATTTAGCACTTGGATTTAAATTAAAAAGTGTGTTAGCTGATGGATTTAGTGATGAAGACATTCAAGTGAGTGTTGAAAAAACTGTAGTTTATATTTCTATTGCTGATAAATTATTATTCAAAAGTGGAAGTTCAACAATTTCTTCAAAAGCTAAAACTGTGTTAGGAAAAGTTGCTGATGTAATTGGCGCTCAACCTGAATTAGAGGTTATGGTTGAGGGATATACTGATAACAAGCAAGTAATTGCAAATGCAAATATTAAAGACAATTGGGATTTAAGTGTTAACCGTGCTACATCTGTAATTAGAGTACTTCAAGAAGACTTTAATATTGATCCAGCTCGTTTGGTTGCAGCAGGTAGAAGTGAATACACTCCTTTAGAAAGCAATGATACCGTTGAAGGTAGAGCAAGAAACAGACGTACAAGAATTGTATTAATGCCTAAACTAGACCAATTCTTTGAATTATTAGAACAAAAAGTTGAGTAAACTAAGCGTTTAAAGAATCACCTAAGATTTATATAAAAACCTCCAAGAATTGAATTCTTGGAGGTTTTTTCTTTTTACAATGAGGTAACATTTCAAATATTGTACAAAATATGACCAATCACTATTATGCGGCTTTCTTCGATTTTCTGTAAAGGAAAGAATTGTATAATTTTCTTTTAGCAAAATTTGATCGCTGACCACTGTTCAAAAATTTAGTGAATAGATTTTTGTTCACTCCAAAATATTCATAAGTGGTTCCACAAGCAAACGTAATTTCTAAGAGCATACTTTTATGTTGGAAGTCATCAATTTTTGATTCAGTAGTTAAGACCGCGTATTCTTCTAGATTAGAAGCCTTCGTTTCAGGAGCGATGCTTACTAAAAAATGATATGCATCAATAATTTTTGTGCTTACGATTCCTGCTTCCTCTTTTTTTTCTTCATCCAGAAATTTATCAGGATGCCATTCTTTCACCAAACCTCTGTAAGTGGTTTTCAGTTCTTTAAGATTAATAGCTCCTTCTACTTTAAACAGTTTTTTGTATTCATTGATACGCTTCATATGTGTACTTTCAAATTTCGTGCAAAAGTACTCATAATATCTGAATACTCAATTTTTTTTAAAAATTGAGTATTCAGATATTATGATAGGTGCTTTTTAATGTACTTTGTAAATTGTTGTGTGAACTTTTAAAATATTGATAGTTGAGATTTTGTTGTAAACTCTTCAAGAAATCTCATTCCTTTGTATGAATTTCCTTTTTCATTCAATACAGGGCTCCAAACAGCAATTGAATATTGATTTGGATGTAATGCAATTATTCCTCCTCCAACACCGCTTTTCCCAGGAAGACCAACTTTAAAAGCAAATTCTCCAGATTCATCATAAAATCCACAAGTTTGCATTAGCGCATTTATTCTTTTGGATTGACTTTTTGTTATTATCAGATTATTGTCAAATGTTTTTGAACCATTGTTTGCTAAAAACAAGAATAATTCTGAAAGTTCTTTGCAATTCATCTCAAGAGAACACAGGTCAAAATAGAAGTCAAGTACATCGGAAGGTTCATTTTTAATATTACCATAAGATTTAATAAAATTACACAATGCAATATTTCTAAATCCTGCACTTGTTTCTGATTCAGCGATTTGATTTGAATAATTTATTTCAGAATTGTTAGAAAGACCTCGAACAAAAGCTAAAAAATCTTCTTTAGGATTTTCTAAATTACTTAGAAGAATATCACAAATAACAATTGCTCCTGAATTTATAAATGGATTTCTAGGTATGCCATTATCGGATTCAAGTTGAACAAGCGAATTAAAAGCTGTTCCAGATGGCTCTACGCCAAGTCTATCCCAAATCTTCTCTCCAAGCATACTGTAAGCTAAAGTTAGGGAAAGCACTTTTGCTATGCTCTGAATAGAGAACCTTTCATGATAATTTCCTCTGCCGAAATTAACGCCGTCAATTGTTGAAATATATACTCCAAAATTTTCTATATCAACCTTGGCTAATTCAGGAATATAAGACGCTAATTTTCCTTTATTGTCTATCGCTTTAACCGTTCGGAATACCTCATCAGTTATTTTTTCTAAAATCATTATAATTGTTTAGAATGGTTTAATATTAAAATTTGTGCGACTTAAAAATTGGAGATTTTTTGGG
>JADWMI010000399.1 GCA_015767395.1 Bacteroidota bacterium
CATAAATAAACATTCTTAAAATGGTATTTATCATGATGAATATCATTTTGTAATAGGACTAAACACGTTACTTTAGAATACTATTTATAAAATAATTTGTCATGAAAAAAATGTTAATCATTCTGTTAATAATGCCTGTTTTTGCCTTTGCGCAAACAACAGTAGAACTAGATTTTGTAGCACCATTTAATGATGGAGTAGCAGCTATTAAAAAAGACAACTTGTGGGGTTTTATAAATGATAAAGGTGTAATTATTTTACCGTTCAGAGATGATTTAGTTTTAACTGAAACCGATGGTTATAAATACCCTGTCTTTAAAAATAACCGATGTTTGATTTCTGAAAAAAGGGAAGGTATATGGTACTTTGGGTATATAGATAAAATGGGCAAAACAGTAATAGCCCCAAAATATTTAAATGCATTAAATTTTAATAATGATTTTGCTATAGTTTTAGAATTAAAAACAGAAGTTGTTGGTGAAAATAATATACTAAAAAAGCGAATTGTTTATTATAAATATTTTGAAGTAATTATTGATGCTGATGGAAATATAAAAAATTACTTAAATCCAGAAGGTGTTAATGTTGTTTTGGATAAAAAATTTCTTAAAGTTTCACCGAAAATAACGTCAAAAGTCATATCAGATAATTTAATAGCAACTGTCAATGAGAATAAAAAATGGGTCGTTAAATCTATAAATCCTTAAGATGAAAGGGAACCTAAATTTGGGTCGTATTTCAGGTATTAAAATAGTAGTTCATTGGACATTCTTTTTTTTAATTGCTTGGATAGTTTTTAGTGAATTGAAACGTGGTGGAAATACTGAAAGCGTTCTATTTAATATTGCGCTAGTATTAGCTGTTTTTGCATGTGTCGTGTTACATGAGTTAGGACACGCCTTAACGGCAAAACGATTTGGGATAGATACAAAAAAAATAACGTTACTGCCAATTGGAGGTATGGCAAAATTAGAGCGTATACCCGAATCACCAAAACAAGAATTTTTAATAACCCTCGCAGGTCCTTTAGTAAATGTAATTATTGCTATTCTCCTCTACTATATTGTATCAGTGGATGAGTTTATGGCATTAAATTTCTCGGAAACATTTGAAATATTAATGAGTTTTTCATTTCAAAACTTTCTATTCTTTTTGTTTATAGTAAATGTAGGATTGGTCGTATTTAATTTTATTCCAGCTTTTCCAATGGATGGTGGGCGCATTTTAAGGGCTTTATTAGCTATGAAAATGAGTCGTGTTAAAGCTACTCAAATAGCATCAAGTATTGGGCAGTTTATAGCGATACTGTTTTTACTAATAGGTTTATTATATAACCCATTCTTAATCATCATAGCACTTTTTATTTTTTTTGGTGCTTATGGTGAAAACCAAATAGTTCAACATTTGGCTTTACTAAAAGGGCATAGTGTTGAGGAGGCAATGATAATTAATATGACCACTTTTAGTCCTGAAGACACGATAGATTTGGTAGTTAATAAAATTATTTCAGGAACTGAAACTGACTTCCTTGTTGTTAAAGACCATAAAATTTATGGCATCTTATATCATAAAAGTATTATAGAAAACTCCAATAAAAATGTTTTGGTAAAAGATGTAATGGATACATCGTTTAAAACCGTTAAGCATACAGATGATCTTAAAGAAATATATAATATAGTTTTTGTTGAAAAAAAATCCTTTATACCCGTTTTAAAAGAGGAAAAAATTGTTGGTGTTATTGATGCAACTAACTTAAACGAGTACATTTTATTGCAAGCTAAACTATCTTATTAATCATGAAACGAATTCTATTTATAAGTCTTTTTTTAATCATAACTTCTTGTTCTGAAAAAACTGATAGAATACATCCTACCGAAAGAAGTTTAACAGAGTCTGTATATTCTTCAGTAACCATACAACCCGATAGTTTATATCAAGCATACGCTATTGTAGCAGGAATTGTTGATAAAAATTTAGTTGAAGAGGACGATGAGGTATCAAAGAATGACGTACTTATTCAAATTATTAATAATACTCCTCAACTTAATGCTCAAAATGCAAAATTTACTTTAGAATTGGCAAAAGAAAATTATAATGGAAGTGCAGCTATATTAAGAGGTATTAAAGACGAAATAACCGCTGCTAAACTTAAGCTTAAAAATGATTCTATAAACTATTTCAGACAAAAGAATCTTTGGGAACAAAAAATAGGCTCAAAATTAGATTTTGATGCCAAAAGCTTGAATTACGAACTCTCACAAAACAAGCTGCTTACGCTTCAAAATAATTATATAAGAACAAAAAACCAATTACAAAATGCAGTTAAACAATCCGAAAACAACTATCAAACTGCTTTAATAACCACCAAAGATTTCACGGTTATAAGTAAAATTAATGGTAAAGTATATGCACTCTACAAAGAACCTGGAGAAATTGTAAACACAATGGAACCTTTAGCATCTATTGGTAGTGCTTCTAGTTTTATTATTGAAATGTTAGTTGATGAAGTTGATATTGTTAGAATTAAATTAAATCAAAAGGTATTAATTCATTTAGATGCTTATAATGGAGAGATTTTTAATGGAAATGTTTCAAAAATATATCCTAAAAAAGACGAACGCAATCAAACTTTTAAAGTAGAAGCTATTTTTGAAAATCCACCAAACGTTTTATATCCTGGGTTCTCTGG
>JADWMI010000400.1 GCA_015767395.1 Bacteroidota bacterium
CTTCGGGTTATGAGAAGTACAAAAACCCGATTTTTATGCTATTTATTACTGTTTTATAGATAATTCGTGTACGGAATCGTGTACGGCAAATTATACAATATTTGTTCTGTAAATATACTCTTAATTTAACCTATTTTCAAAAGAATCCTTTTAAGGTCTTTCAGATGAATTAAAGTTTATGTTTATTCCAATGTCACTAATTCATAATTGGTACTTCGACCGCCAGCTAGTTCCTTTCTCAAAATCCCCTTTTTAATCAAATCTTGAATATCACGTAATGCAGTATCATTTGAACATTTAGTCATTTTCGCCCATTTAGAAGACGTGAGTTTTCCATTAAAATTATCGAGCAATTTATTAAGCATTATTTTTTGTCTTTCATTTTGAATAGCCACTCCATGTATATTCCAAAAATGATGCTTATACAATACCTTTTTCAATACTGTATCTGATTCGTTCAAGGCTTTTATTAAACAATCTAAAAACCATTCCAACCAAATAGTAATATCTAAAGTACTTTGTTGGGTTTTTTCAAGTGTATCATAATATGATTTTCTATCTATTCTAATTTGTGATGACATACTGTAATAACGTTGAGAAATTCCATCAGCCCTTGCCAATAATAAATCTGTTAATGCTCTTGAAACCCTACCATTTCCATCCTCAAAGGGATGAATTGTAATAAACCATAAATGAGCAATTCCCGCTTTTAATACTGGGTCTATATCTTGTTCTGAATTAAACCATTGAAGAAAATGTTTCATTTCTGAGTCTATCAAGTCGGAGCAAGGAGCCTCAAAGTGAACTTTCTCCTTATCCATTGCTCCTGAAACAACTTGCATTGGACCTGTTGTGTCTTTTCTCCAATCACCAACAATAATTTTATACATACCACTTCTACCTGTAGGGAATAATGAAGCTTGCCAATCAAAAAGACGATCTTGTGTCAATTTAGAATTGAAATTTTGTGTAGCATCAATCAACATATCCACAACGCCATCAACATTTCTTTCAGAATACACAGAGTTTTCTATTTGCATTCCCAACCGCCTAGCAACGGAAGATCGTACTTGGGCTGGATCTAATATTTCTCCTTCAATTTCTGTAGATTTAATTACATCGACAGTCAATGTTGCTAAGACGGCTTCGTTTTTTAATTCAAACCCTAAATTTTCCATTTTACCAACAATCTTTCCTTGTAGATTTCTGACGTTACCCAATAAGGTTAGAATGGTATCATTGTTCCATTTAAATTGAGGCCAATCTTCTTTTTGATGTATATACGGTTCCATTCTCCTTATTTTATGCGGTAAATATATAGATTATTTACCGCATAAAATAATTATTCTCATTAATTTGTGCGGAGTTTAAAAGATCTATACACCGCTTCATGAGAAATAAAAACTCAGGTTTAAGCGTCAACTATACGTATAGTTTAGGCTTAAACCCAACAAAACAGTATACTGAAATATCAACTCTAAGAGTCAATTTTGAAGTGAAATAATTATTCCATTCTTTTATAATATTCATTTTAAACTCTCTATTTGAGATAGGTTTAGTTTTCCATTTGTAGTAACTACTGGAACTGAAGTTTCTACATTTACTCGGACAGAATTTTAAGGCTGCTTTTAAAAGTTAATAAATATATTAAATCTATCTCTAAGATTAAATCCTTTAAAAGTTCACATATTGTTGACACCAAACAGTCCTGTTAACTAAATTTTTCTTTCAATCAGTTTAGTTTGGCTTCATAAAGAAAATTTCCTGATTTAATTTTTTGAATTACGCTTTCAATAGGTCTTTTCACAAATTTAGAAGCTTTAACACCTCTTTCTTCTAATATTTCTTTAATATAGTCTTGAGCGTAAAATGCAATGGAACCAACAAAGTATAGCTTAACAGTTTTAAGCTCTTCTTTAAATTGTAAAATTGAATTATCTACAAATTTCGTTATTCCTTTTTTAATAATACTTTCAATAAAAGGGTGTTTTTTATTCTGAAATAAGAAAATTGCAAACTCCGCTAAATATTCATTTGGTGTTTCTGATCGATAAAGTTTTTCAATTACTTTCTCTTCGTCAAGAGAAAACTCATTTTCAAAAGCCCCCCTAATATCTTCAGGCATTTTATTGTAGAAGTAATTTTTCAACAATTCTTTCCCAAAGTAATTGCCACTACCTTCATCCATGAACAAATAACCTAACGCAGGTACTTTTAAATGAACGTTTTCTCCATCATAGAAACAACAATTTGACCCTGTACCTAAAATACAAACAACTCCTGGTTCATTTGTTGTAGCCCATACTGCAGCCATTGTATCTTCTTTAACAACAGCTGTTGCATTTTTGAAAATTGAATTTAAAGTATTTTCTACTAAGAAAATTGCTTTTTTAGAATTACAACCAGCTCCAAAAAAATAAATTGTTTTTATATCATCTTTAAATTGCTGTAATTCTTTGTTAGTTGAAATAATTTCAACTATTGAATCTCCATTAAGAATTGAAGGATTTAGTCCTTTAGTTCTTATTTTAATTGGTGTAGCCTCCTTATTTTTAAATAGTACCCAATCACATTTTGTTGAGCCACTATCAGCAATTACTAACATATATTTTATAATTTAAATTGTTCTTTCTTAATTAAATCGATTTACCTTTTGTACCATAACTTATTACAATTTCCTGATATCAC
>JADWMI010000401.1 GCA_015767395.1 Bacteroidota bacterium
TTTTCATTTTTTATGATTTAATAATTTATAATTGTTGAATTTGAAGGCTTCCCGTCGCTTTTAGTAACTCCAGAGCACTATTTCTTTGCGCCCATACTGTTTCATAATAATCCAATATAGTTGTGGTAAAGTCAGCCTGAGCTTCTAAAAATTCAGATAGCTGAATTAACCCGTTCTTGTATTCCTTATAACTAATTTCTAAAGATTCTTCTGAAGAATTGCGTTGTTTATCTTTCAGTTTTGTTTGCGCACTCAAGTTTTTAAATTGTGATACACAATTGTGATAATTAAGTTCTAATAATTGTTGAACCTCTTCCTTCTTGTTTTTAGTTTGCTCTAATTCAATTTTTATTTGCTGACGCTTCCCTTGCGTATGTAAACCATCAAACAATTCCCATTTCATACCAACACCCACTGCATTCATTGGGTAAGCACTTATTTCTTTTACACCTAAGCTTCCAAGGTTTCCATTGGTCATTCCAGCATATTGATGGGCCGCAAACGCCTGTACTTTTGGCAGGTAACCATTTATTTCTGATTTATACTCGTACTCTTTAGCTTTCTTAACTTCATCTAAAGCAAGTAATTCAGGGCGATCTAAATAACTATTCGCTGTACTTCCTTGCAATCGAGGAATGAGTTCTACTTTAATTGTAGACAAATCAGTAATTTCAATACCCGTTAGTTGATGCAACTTTAACAATAACAATTCCTTACCTCCTTCATATTCTAATTGTTTTGACGCCAATTTTAACTGAGCAATTTCAACTTTTTGAAATTCGTGATTGGTAATGAGTCCTTGTTCCAAGGCTTTTTTTGCAACTAAGGATTCTTTTTCTAACCTCTTATGTTGAATTTCTAATACCAATCTAGTTTGTTCTAAGAGCGCTAGTTTATCATAATATTTAGAAACTTCGGTAATTAAATCGGCCTCTTCTTGTTCATACATTTTTTCTTGAGCTTCAATTTTATGGTTCATTGCTTTCACCAAATTCGGTGCTTTTAAACCTGTAAACAAGGTCCATTTCGCAGTTAAACCACCCATCCAAATACTTCCTTTGAAATCGATATTTTGATCTATTGGAGGAACCTCCAAACCGGTGGTTGGAATTTCAATAGGAGGAAAACCAGGAATAACGGGTGGAAGTGTAAAGCCAGGAATATTAATTGGGAGTGCTTCTGTGCTTAGGTTCAATTGCCCTGAAGCATAAGCATACCTACCACCTAACTCTAAAGTTGGTATATAAGTATGTTTAATACTTTTTTGAACTTCTTTACTTTTTTCAATTTCGAGTGTATTGTTCTTTAATGATTTATTGTAATCTAATGCTGCATAGAGCACTGAATGCAAATCAAGAGTTCCTGTATTGGTCTGTGCAGTAATAGCGCTGGTCCATAATACAAGAATACATAACCCTAATTTAATATTAACTTTTCTTTTCATTTTCATTTTATATATCTTGTATTAACATTCTTAATTATTTTTTATGGCGTCCCAGCAGGCCTGAGAATAGTTTTTAACCTCTAAATCAGTCAATTGAATTTTTTCATATTTAGCCATTCTAACAAAGGAAGCAATGGGACTATGTGATAAGGCAATAAGTGCTTCAAAAGGCATGTTTTTTATGATGTCCGCCTTTTTAGCTTCTTCAAAAAAACTTACAATAGGCTCAAAAAGCTTGTTATCACTTTTTCCTTGTGTTGTTGTTATATAAGGAGAGTAGGCATATTGCGTTATAAATTCAGGTTTTCTTGGATCTACAATGTATAATTTCAGGATAGCTGTCCAGATACTTATAAATTTTTGGTGGAAGGTATCATCATTTCTTAAAAGTTCAGAAATAATAGCATTAATTTCTTGACCAATTTCTTCATAGAGATTTATTATCATTTCCTCTTTATCATCGAAATGAACATAAATGGTTCCAGTCGCTATTTCTGCTTTCTCTGCAATCATTTTCATACTCGTTCCATGAAAACCATTCGAGGTAATTAAACTAAGTGCTGCATTTAAAATCGCTGCACGCTTGTCCTTTATTTTTCCTCTTGTAAGAATCCCTTCCTTTTTTGGTGACTTTTCCATTCGGCGAATATATAACAATTTAATTAATGAACAGTCGTTCATTAATTAAATTAACATTATCATTTTAACAAAAGTCATTGAACATGTGTTTTAGGGGAAAAAATATTTCCATCATTTTTTGAAATTTCATGCTGTTTATTGCGTCTTTTTATAAAGATTAGCGTCTTATCTATATAATTAAAAATTTAAAATAATGAAAAATACAGAATGTACTTGTAATTGCGAACCTTGTAAAGATGGACAATGCGCAAATTGTACTTGCCAATCTTGTAATTGCACAAATTGTAATTGTTAATCACCAAAACCTTATATTTAATCAAAATATAAGGTTTTATTCTTTTCTATTATGGAAACAACAACTATTTGGAATACGTTTTCCGATTCATTAAAACGTTTTATTATTAGCAAAGTACATAGTACTGAAGTTGCTGACGATTTACTACAAGAAGTTTTTATTAAAATCCATTTAAACATTGACTCGTTAAAAAAACAAGAAAGCATAAAATCCTGGGTTTTTACAATTACCAATAATGTTGTTATGGACTATTTTAAAAAGCTAGGTAAACCTTTATCTTTCACCTCTGAAATATCTTCTTTTGAAG
>JADWMI010000402.1 GCA_015767395.1 Bacteroidota bacterium
GGTGATGGAGGATATCAAATGACTTGTAATGAGTTGGGAACCATCCTTCAAACAAAAGCAGCAGTTAAAATTGTTGTTTTAAACAATAGTTATTTAGGAATGGTACGTCAATGGCAAGAATTGTTTTTCGACAGACGCTATGCATCAACAGAAATGGTGAGTCCAGATTTTGTGAAATTAGCAGAAGCATATGATGTTGAAGCAAAACGAGTTTCAAAACGTGAAGATTTGGCCGATGCAATTAAAACAATGGTTGCTTCAAAAGATGCCTTTTTCTTAGAAGTAGTTATTGAACAGGAGGACAATGTATTTCCAATGATACCAACAGGAGCTAGTGTTTCAGATATAAGATTAAGTTAAGATGGAAGAAGTTAAAAATTTTACAATTTCAGTATATACTGAAAACAATGTAGGGATATTAAATCGCCTTTCGGCAATATTTTTAAAACGTCATATCAATATTGAAAGTATGACAGTTTCAAAATCAGAAATTGACCATGTACACCGATTTACTTTTGTTGTCAATATTTCGGAAAATAAGGCGCGTAAAGTGGTTGGGCAGCTAGAAAAACAAATTGAAGTTATTAGAGCTTTCTTTCATACAGAAGATGAAATTATTTATCATGAAACAGCTTTGTTTAAAATTTCATCAGAGCATTTGTATGACGAAACAATTCAGAATAAAATGAAGTTTAGAAGAGCGCATATCATTGCGATAACAGAACGTTATTTTGTAATTGAAGCCTCCGGATTAAAACCTGATATTGACAATATGTACGAAAAATTAAAACCTTATGGTTTGTTACAATTTGTGCGTTCAGGTCGTATCGCAATTACAAAGCCTAAAATGGCAATATCAGAATTATTAGCAGAAATTAATTAAAAGAATAAAGACAAAAAAATGGCAAATTATTTTAACACCCTTTCATTAAGAGACAAACTAGATCAATTAGGGAAATGTAGGTTTATGGATTCTTCAGAATTCGGTGAAGGTGTAACAGCATTAAAAGGAAAAAAAATTGTAATTGTTGGTTGTGGAGCACAAGGTTTAAACCAAGGGTTGAATATGAGAGATTCAGGATTGGATGTTTCTTACACACTTAGACCAGCAGCAATTGCTGAAAAAAGACAATCGTTTTTAAACGCGTCTGAAAACAATTTCAAAGTTGGAACTTACGAAGAAATGATTCCTTCAGCTGATTTGTTAATCAACTTAACGCCAGATAAGCAACATACAGCAGTCGTTTCAGCAGTAATGCCATTAATGAAAAAAGGTGCTACATTGTCTTATTCTCATGGTTTTAATATTGTAGAAGAAGGAATGCAGGTTCGTAAAGATATTACGGTTATAATGGTTGCGCCAAAATCACCTGGTTCAGAAGTTCGTGAAGAATATAAAAGAGGATTTGGAGTGCCAACATTAATTGCTGTGCATCCAGAAAATGATCCAGAAGGAAAAGGATGGGATTATGCAAAAGCATATGCCGTTGGAACAGGTGGACATACTGCAGGTGTATTAGAATCTTCATTTGTTGCTGAAGTAAAATCAGATTTAATGGGTGAACAAACCATTCTTTGTGGATTGTTACAAACAGGATCTATTTTATGTTTCGATAAAATGATTGCAGAAGGTGTTGAGGCTGGTTATGCTTCAAAATTAATTCAGTATGGTTGGGAAACGATTACTGAAGCCTTAAAATATGGTGGAATTACAAATATGATGGATCGTTTATCGAATCCAGCAAAAATAGCGGCATTCAATGCTTCAGAAGAATTAAAAGACATTATGCGTCCGTTATTCCAAAAACACATGGATGATATTATGAGTGGTCACTTTTCTAAAACAATGATGGAAGACTGGTCCAATGATGATGTTAATTTATTAACTTGGAGAGCCGCAACAGGAGAAACTGCTTTTGAAAAAACAACAGCAGGTGATATAGAAATTTCTGAGCAAGAATATTTTGACAATGGTGTATTAATGGTAGCCATGGTAAAAGCAGGTGTAGAATTGGCTTTTGAAGCGATGACTGAATCTGGAATTATTGATGAGTCTGCATATTACGAATCTTTACACGAAACGCCGCTTATTGCAAATACAATTGCACGTAAAAAATTATACGAAATGAATAGTGTGATTTCAGATACTGCAGAGTACGGATGTTATTTATTTGACCATGCATGTAAGCCTTTAATAGAAGACTACGTGAAGAAAACGCCAAGTAATTATGTAGGGAAACCTTTTAATGATGGTTCAAATGGTGCTGACAATAAAGAATTAATTGAAGTAAACGATGCAATTAGAAATCATCCAGTTGAAGAAATTGGAGAGTTTTTAAGAGCTTCTATGACTGCAATGACTAAAATAGTCTAAACCAATTTCACTATGGATGTAATTAAAAAGAGCATTCCAATAGAGCTTATTTATCAAGCTCAACATAATATTAAAGGAGTTGTGCAAACAACTCCTTTGGTTTTTATGAAGAATTTTTCGGAAGCGTATCAAGCCAATATCTACTTCAAAAGAGAAGATGTTCAAGTAGTCCGTTCATATAAAATTCGTGGAGCCTATAATAAAATTCAGGGATTAAGTAAAGAGGAACTAAAAAACGGAATTGTATGTGCCAGTGCAGGAAATCACGCACAAGGTGTCGCTTATGCCTGTGAAAAGCTGGAAGTACA
>JADWMI010000403.1 GCA_015767395.1 Bacteroidota bacterium
AAATCCTATTGATGGATTTGATGAAGGTAAATAAAACTGAATGTATGACTAACGAAGCATTACAAAATTTAATAGACAGCTGGATTCCAGAATTGGAATTTACTGAAGAAGGCTCTCAGTTCTTAAATATTACAGTAAAACCCGAACATCTTCACCAATTAATGTCGCAATTAAAAAGCGACAACGATACTTCCTTCGATTACTTATTTTGTTTAAGTGGTATTGACTGGGGAAAAGAATTAGGAGTTGTTTATCATTTAGAATCCACAACTCACAGACATATAATTGTTGTAAAAACACAAACTGAAGGCAGAGATAATCCAACCCTAGATACTGTTTGTAATATTTGGAAAACTGCAGATTTTCACGAACGTGAAGTATTTGATTTCTTCGGAATAACATTTAATAACCATCCTAATTTAAAACGCTTGTTTTTAACTGATGAATGGGAAGGGTTTCCACTTAGAAAAGATTATGTAGATGAAATTAATATGGTTATTAAGTAATTATGGATACAACTATTGCAAATAGCAACTTAAAATCAGAAGAATATTTCATTAATATGGGACCTCAACACCCTGCAACCCATGGTGTTTTGCGTTTATTGTTAACCATTGATGGTGAAATTATTAAAAAAGTTGAACCAGATTTAGGATATATTCACCGCTCTATTGAAAAAATGTGTGAACGAGACAGCTATCAACAAATTGTTCATTTAACTGATAGAATGGATTATTTGTCGTCTCATATAAACAATGAGGCTGTATGTTTAACGGTAGAAAATGCACTTCAATTAGAAGTTCCTGAACGCGTAAAAGTTATTAGAACTATTATTGGTGAATTGACTAGAATTGCATCTCACTGTCTTTGGTGGGGAGTTATGGGAATGGATGTTGGCGCCTTAACAACCTATTTTTACGGTTTTAGAGATCGTGAAATGATTAACGATATTTTTGAAGAAACTTGTGGTGCTCGATTAACTATGAACTACAATCTTCCTGGAGGATTGATGTTCGATATTCATCCGAATTTTGTAAAAAGAACAAAAGATTTTATTGCTCATTTTAAAACAAAAATTCCTGAATACGATAGACTTCTTACAGGCAATGTTATTTTTCAAAAAAGAATGAAGGGTGTTGGAATATTAACCAAAGAAGATGCCATTTCCTTTGGAGCATCAGGACCTGTTGCTCGTGGCTCAGGGTATTCTTGTGATGTTAGAAAACACCATCCGTATAGCGCATACAAAAATGTAACATTTAAAGAATCTTTAAAAACTGCTGGAGATAGTTTAGCACGTTATGAAGTTAGGATTCAAGAAATGTGGGAATCCTTGTCAATAATTGAACAATTGATTGATAACATTCCTGAAGGCGATCACAAGGTTGCTACAAATGCTGTTATTAAATTACCAAAAGGGGAGTTTTACCAAAAAGTAGAAACGGCTCGTGGTGAATTAGGTGTATACATTATAAGTACAGGAACTAAAAACCCATATCGATTAAAATTTAGATCTCCTGGATTTTCAAATCTATCTTTACTTAATCATATTGCTGTTGGTGGTAAAATTGGAGATTTGGTAGCATCTATGGCAACATTAGACCTTGTAATTCCAGATATTGACAGATAAAATGAATACAATGAATATAACATTAAGTACTTCTACGACTATTTATGAATGGTTATTAGGAATTTTACCTGAAGGCTGGGAAAACACTGCAAACATTGGTTCAATGGTAATTATTGCATTGATTTATTTAGGGATTTTTGCTGTAGCTGGTTTGTATTTGGTATTGTTAGAAAGAAAAGTTGCAGCCTGGTTTCAATTGCGAATTGGACCAAACAGGGTTGGATTTTGGGGATTGTTACAAACAATGGCAGATGCCTTAAAATTGGTTTCAAAAGAATTAACAGGAACGGTAAAAGCAGATAAATTTTTATACAATTTAGCGCCTTACTTTGTAATTGTTACATCATTAATGGCTTTGGCTGTTTTTCCATTCACACAAGAATTTCAAGCATTTGACATTAATATAGGGCTCTTCTTTTTAATCGCCATTTCTTCCATAGGTGTTATTGGAATTTTATTAGGTGGTTGGGCCAGTAATAACAAATTTGCACTAATTGGAGCGATGAGAAGTGGTGTGCAAACCATAAGTTATGAACTTTCTATTGGACTTTCATTGGTAACCATGGTTTTAATTACAGGTTCGTTACAATTATCAGAAATAGTTGAAGTTCAAAAAAATGGTTGGCTAATTGTACAGGGACATATTCCTGCTGTAATTGCATTTATGATTTATATGATTGCAGGAACTGCTGAAACCAACCGTGCTCCTTTTGATATGGTTGAAGCTGAAAGTGAATTAGGTGCTGGTTTTCATACAGAGTATTCTGGAATGAAATTCGCATATTTCTTTTTAGCTGAATTTATTAATATGTTTATTATAGCTGCCATTGCAACCACCGTGTTTTTTGGAGGTTGGTTATCTCCTTTTGGCATTACTGAATCAATTCCTTGGTTAGGTATATTTTGGTTTATTGGTAAAACGTTTTTACTGGTATTTTTAATGATGTGGTTTAGATGGACATTTCCAAGATTAAGGATTGACCAGTTGTTAACCTTAGAATGGAAATATTTACTTCCGTTAAACCTGTTAAACATCATTTTAATGGC
>JADWMI010000404.1 GCA_015767395.1 Bacteroidota bacterium
TTTTGGGTACAACTCTACTTTTAAATTGACATCCACTATTTTAGGTTGTGGTAGATATTCAAACTGCTTCAACTCTTTTTCATAAGCAACTCTAAATGTGGTTCCTTCTGAATTGGTCCAATACTCATTTAAGATATTGGTATTGTAAAAGATAAAACTCCCAAGTAGTATGAATAGCACAGTTACAACGAGCCCAAATTTCAATACAGATCCGCTCAATCTATTTTTAGCAGCTTTACAGCGCTTTATTAAATTGGTTTCAGTTCCTCTAACAGAAACTACAGAAGCAATAATTAATAAGAGTACTCCGAAGAAAAACCAATAGGTTTTAACTAAAAGATACGGCATTAGAAAATGACCATAGCCATTCATATCTGAATACTTACCTAATGAACTACCTGCAAACACATATAAATCATGATCGAATCCAAACAAACTCAACGCAATATTTAAAATGAAAAATACCATGACAACGAGAATCCCAACGAATTTATTATTGGTTATCACTTGAAAAAAGAAGGCTATGAACGTGAACAGCGCAAGGAACGGTAAAATCTCTAGGAAGAAACCATAGAAATAAACCTGAAACTCATAGTTATAGTATCCGTTTATTGTTTGAAAAATGATTCCTGAAATAATTAAAGAGATGATGAGTATTAAATAAATGCCTAATAAACCCAAATATTTACCTGCAATATTTATGAAATTTGACATTGGAGTTGCATCATAAATTAAATTCAAATTTGCTTCTCTCTCCTTCCAAATCAACTCGCCCGAATAAAAAATAAGGATGATCATAAAAAAGTAACTGGATGTCTCTTGAAGTTCTTCTACAATAAAATAGGTTGTAGGAAAACTGTCTACTCCGTATACAGTTCCAAGATTCACAGAATTGATTAAAATGATAATCATTCCACAAATCATAATTGCCCAAAATGATGGTTGTTTACAAACGCTCACAAAATAGAACCAAGAAAAATGTTTTAGTTGTGCCCACTTTGCCTTTATGCCATATTGCAGTTGAAATACTGGTAATTTCTGTTGATAATCAAATTCAGTTGGATTGTCTAACAATTTATTTTTCTTAATGCGACCACTTTTTACAGTGTTGAAATTAAATTTATGATGGCCAAATAACAATACAACAAACCCTAATATCATCCAGAATAGTTTATTGTACAATAGCACACCATCAAATTGGATATTTTGAAAATTCCGCTCTGTCATTGTCCAAGTATCTGTATACAAGGTTAATGTTGTTAGTGAAAAAGGATCTAAAAGAGATTGAACAAACTCATTGCTTATGGCTTTGGTCAATAAAAAAATGACAAAAAGGATAATTCCCTGCGTATAAACAACTACTAATTTTCTAGTTAATGCACCCGTAACAAAAAAGAGGCATGCTCCAAAAAACAACGTGGGTAAGGTTATAAAAATAAATGGTTGCAAATATGTTAAGAGTTTAAAAGAATTGAAATTAATGGGGTCTTGCCATGGCATAAATTGGCCCAGTATCATTCCGAATAGAATTCCACTAAACACAAAAAGCAACACTGCAAATGACCCTAAAAATCGCCCTAATAAATAATCCCGCTTTTTTATTGGATTCACAAACATGAGAGATTCTATGTTGTATTCAAAATCTCTGATTATAGGAACTCCCATAATCATCGATGCTAGAATCATAAAAATTCCTGTGATCGCCCCCATTGTTTTAGCTATTATCAATGGTGCATTCTTTTTTACGACCGTAAAGTCAAACCCTTGAAAAACAAAATCAACTCCAACGATAGCGAACAAAAAAAGAAAAACAAAGAATATATATGTCTCTGGTCGTTTAATTCTATAGTTTATTTCGAACTTAAATATATTATACCACATCATTATTTAATTGATTTAAGGTTCATATTGTTACCAAATATTTGAGAGAAATACACATCTTCTAAATCTGCATTAACAGGAGAAAAACCATTTCCTGGATTCACATCACTAAGGATATGAATAATTGGTTTTCCGAGAAATAATCGCTCACTTATGACTTGGTAATTTTTCTTATAGCCTTCTAATTGTGACTTTACAATTGTTTTCTCATATACCTTTCCTTCAAGGCCTTCTATTATTTTTAGCGGGTTTCCTTTCAGTAATACTTGCCCCTGATTTATAATGGCCATATTGGTACATAACTCTTTTACATCCTCAACAATATGAGTAGATAGAATAACAATCGTGTTTTCGCCAAGTTCGCACAACACATTGTAAAACCGGTTTCTTTCTACAGGGTCTAAACCTGCTGTGGGTTCATCTACAATAAGTAATTTTGGATTATTAAGTAAAGCTTGTGCTATACCAAAACGTTGCTTCATTCCTCCAGAGAAGCCGCTTAAATTTTGCTTCCGAACGTTATAAAGGTTTGTTTTGTGCAACAGCGCTTTTACAAGTTCTTTCCGTTCATTTTTGTTTGTAATTCCTTTCAAAACTGCAAAATGATTTAACAGAACTTCGCTAGATATTTTTGGATATAAACCAAATTGTTGTGGTAAATATCCCAATACCTTTCTCAAGTCATTTTTTTGTTTTAACACATCCAATTCGCCTAATAGAATTGAGCCGCTGTCAGGTTCTTGCAAGGTGGCAATTGTACGCATTAATGTAGATTTTCCAGCGCCATT
>JADWMI010000405.1 GCA_015767395.1 Bacteroidota bacterium
ATGCTGTTTCTGCACAAGAAGATTACACTGCATTGAATTTGTATGTGTCTTTTGGTGATAACAATGCCATTAACGCACAATATGAAATACCTGTTGCAGAAAACATTACAGTATCACCGGCGGTGGTAATTCCATTTAGTTTTGATTACCTTACTATTGGAGTTAGAGCTGATTATTATTTTGATCATTTAATGAGATTGTCGAAAGATTGGGATATTTGGGGTGGTCTTGATACTGGATTTAATATAGGAGATGATAATAACAATAATAATAACGTTTTTAATATTAATGTCCATGTTGGTGTTGAGTATAAAATAACCCCAACCTTGGGTATCCTAGCCGAATTTGGTGGAGGAACAGCTTCCTTTGGAGGTATTGGTGTAGGGTTCCATTTTTAAACAACCAAACATATAAATAAAACGGCGCTATTTTATTCAAAATAGAGCCGTTTTATGGTAAAAAATAAATACACCCCAAACCTGAATTTAAAGAATTTTACACTTAAACGTTATTGATAATATTACCTTATTGCAATTGAGAAGTAGACGACTCATATAGGAAGCGCTATAACGATGAAATTTTAAAGCTCTGGTTATTAAATATATATTCTTATATTTAAGTACTATTAATTAAAAAATAAAATTATGGGTTGTTATAATTCTATCGTCATTGATGCCGAACCTGATAAGGTTTGGGCTATTTTAAAAGATTTTCATGATTTATCATGGAGTAAAAATGTTGTTTCTAAAGTTACCGTTGTTGGTAGCAAAGCATCTGATGAAATTGGGGCCAAAAGAATTTTAAATGATGCTTTTCACGAAACCCTAGTATCATTAGATAATGAAGCTAAAAAATTCACTTACAGTATAGATGATGGACCTGCTGCTGTTTCAAAGGACAATATTGATGGGTATATTGGGGAAGTAACGGTTTTCCCTGTTTCTGAAAACAATACGTCGTTTGTACTTTGGACTTCCCATTGGCAATCAGAAAAAGAAGTTGGTGCTGCAGATTTGTGCAACCCAATTTACCATGCATTGTTACAAGATTTAAAAAGTCATTTTTCTTAAGAAAGGTTTTGAAAATTAAAAAAACATCCATTTTGGGTGTTTTTTTATTTCTAAAAACTTTTTATTTGCAGAAACAAGGTTTAAATTAAATTCTAAATAAGAAATGCTAAGCTTCCATTTTTAAATCATAATCAACGGAATGCTTTCCGGATCCATAAAAAAGGAAAAACAAAGATAAAATTAATACAATCGAAGCTTCTGTAAAATTTTGCAAATGCATTGTGCCAAAAAAATTAATTGCCACCGCTCCAATAAAAATTGGAAGTTGAACAATCAGTGCTAGTCGTGTTAGCAATCCAAATACAATCATTATACCACCAACAAAATGAAATAAACCAACATAATGGACTGACCACATTATTGAAGAATAACCACCAAAATCAATATCATTTAACAGAATTTCCAGAAAACTTGAATTTTTAAAAAAATAAATACCTTTATATATAAGAAATATCCCCAATGCAACCCTTAAAATGTCAATTGGGTAATAGGCATGTGAATTGGCCCATTTATTTAATTTTTTAATTAATTTCAAAATAAATATTTTAAATTAAAACCACTAGAATACAGTAAGTTACAATAAATATTTCATATTCTTAAATTTAAATTTAGTTTATTTATCTAAAGTTTTTTTTCTTGTATTGAATTTGATCCTAAATTGTGGAAAGCACTTTTATAAAAAAGAGACTCAAAAAACTTTTTTTTAGCAATTTAATATTATCTTCCTAATTAATTTAAATGTCCCAAGCCTTGACTACCTCAGAACTCAAAGAGTTTTTAGATGAAAAAGTAATCCAATTCAATAACCCTAACTTTATTGAAAGTGACCCTATTCAGATACCGCATCGTTATAATTTAAAAGAAGATATTGAAATATCAGGTTTTCTTACTGCTACAATAGCCTGGGGTAATAGAAAAATGATCATAAAAAATGCAAACCGAATGATGGAGCTCATGGGGAATTCTCCTTATGATTTCGTAATGAATCATAAGGAGCACCATTTAGAAAAAATTGAAGGTTTTGTGCATAGAACATTTAATAGCATTGATTTTACTTATTTTATTAAAGCGCTTCATCACATTTATAACAATCATAATGGCTTAGAAAATATATTTAACTCAAATGCAACCAGTGATTCACTTCAGCCAGCAATACACCAACTAAAAAAGATCTTCTTTGAAATACCTCATCCAACAAGAACCACAAAACATGTGGCAGACCCATTTAAAGGTTCTGCAGCTAAAAAAATTAATATGTGGTTAAGGTGGTTAATTAGAGATGACGATGCTGGTGTAGATTTTGGAATTTGGAAATCTATCTCCCCAAGTTTATTATCTTGTCCGTTAGATGTCCATTCTGGGAATGTTGCCCGAAAATTAGGTTTGCTTCACCGAAAACAAAATGATGCAAAAGCTTTGGCTGAATTAGATGCTAGTTTACGAAAAATGGATAAAAATGATCCGGTAAAATATGATTTTGCCTTATTTGGGCTGGGTGTTTTTGAAAAATTTTAATACCACTAAAGTAATATAAATCTTCCACTTTTTATTCTACCTTATAAATGTTAATATTATCATAATTTTTCTATATTTGTTA
>JADWMI010000406.1 GCA_015767395.1 Bacteroidota bacterium
GACGCTTGAACCCGATGCTTTCCGCGGATATTTTTGGAGACATAGAACCTAATAAAATCAGATATAAACCAGCAAAGCAGATTGTATTTAAAAAGGGAAATAGTAGTACGAAGAAGGAACCTGAAAAATATCAAGCTCCCACACCTAAAAATTTAAAACCTGTTTCAAAAACTAATGGAAATACTAATTTATTTGACACAAAATTGACGGTAGGTAATACGGTTAAGCATATCAGGTTTGGAACTGGTGAAGTTTTGAAAATTGAAGGTTCTGGAGCTGATATAAAAGCCGAAATAAAGTTTCAACATGGCGGTGTGAAAAAGTTGTTATTGCGCTTTGCTAAATTGGAGGTGATAGGATAGTCTATTTCACCATGAGCACCGAATTAATATGCCCATCACTATCATATTCTTTTACGCTATTATTAGGATCAACTATCCATTGGCCATCAACGATGTATTTGTAATGATGCTTGCCACCTGATAAGGGCAACACACATTTCCAGCCATAATCCATTTTAAGCATTATGGTTTTTTGTTCATTCCAGTTATTAAATGAACCTGTAAGTATTACTTTTTTGGCTTCTGTATAGCCTCTGAGCTTAAATGTGGTATATGCTTTTATATCAATGACTGAATTAGACTCTCCAAACTCGTTTTTTGTTTTATGCGGATTGTTTGGGTCTTCCATCCATTGACCATCAACTATAAAACGATATTGATAGACATCTGGGTTCATTTTTAAAGTAAGTTCCCAGCCATTTTCAGTTTTATTCATTTTAAAAAGCTCTTCGTTCCATTTATTAAAAGAACCTGTTATAATTACTTTTTTTGCATCTTTAAAACCATTTAATTTAAAATTTGCATTACCATTTTTATCAGGGTATGCGGTGTACATTTTTAAATTATAAATGCTATGAAGTTTTCTCCCGTTTATTTCGGCTTTTGATATGTTAGGATCATTTTTTGAAGGTTCAGCCCAATATGTGTTATTAATGACATATTTAAAATCCCAAGAAAACTCATCGTTGAAATCAAGTATGCTTTTCCTTAATTCGTATGTGTAATTACTGATTTTTTTCATGACCCACTGGTCTCTTGACCAAAGGTTAAATTCTCCTGAAACTACAACATTTTCAATATCAAAATCTTCAAAATCTAAAGTTTGACCTGAATATTCTTGAGTGAATTTTGAATAATCTCTAGCATCAAATGAAAAAACGACGGTATCACTTTCAATTCTGTAACCTTTTAGAGTTTCATTTTGTGAAAAAACATTGAAACTTATAAAGGCTAGAATAAAGCTAACAAGATGTAAAACTTTTGGTTTTACCGGGACGCTATGGGATAATTTATAAAATATAACTTTTCTTTTTGATAATTAATAATTGTTCTTTTTTGAGTAAAGAATTCAAACCCTAAAATGCCATCTAATGCTGTTCCAAAAGCCTCATTCATTTTGCTTAAATTAGTTAAAACAGTACCCATTGGGCCTAAATAAGTAGTTTCACTCAGTTTAACACGATGCAATTTTCCTGCCAAAACTTCAATTTTTATTTTTCCAATTCCAGATAGCTGTAATCTCTTTTTTGGAATAAAATATTTTAATGCCTTTTTACCAATACGTTTATTTATTTGGTTGAATTCCGCCGCAGTATCAATACCAAATTTCACCTTTTGATTATTGATTGTGCCATCAACTACAATAGTGTGATTTTTTAAATTAAAACTGATGGTATCTACTATTTTTTCTAAATATACGTTTTTATCGAATGTATTACCAAAAGCATCAACCTTAGCTAAAGTAATTTGATTTAAATGCATATCTATAAAAATCTCATAGTCTTTTAATATGTTGTAACCAATGATGCCTAATAATTTAAACTTTTTACTTTTTTCAATATGAGATAAATCAATAACATGAGAGTTTTTGTTTTTTAGTTTAAAATTCTGTAGAATGAATTCTTTGATTTGCTTCTGATACGTGTTTTCAACAGAATGTAGAATTCCTGATGTATTTTGTTTAATTGTTTGATGTTGATACAAATTAGGAAAATGAACTTTATTTAGTATCATTGATTCTGAACCCGTATCAATAATAAAGTTGCCTTCTTGGTTGAAAATTTTTGCTTTAACCACTATGAGATGGTCTACAAGCTTAAATGGAATTCTTGTGGTATACTTGTTTAAAATTTCTGCATTAGAAAAGGAAACTGGAAGGTTCTTTTCATCTAATGCATAGCCGCGTTGAAAAATAAAAACAAGAAATAGTAGGAAACATAAGTGTCGTAGCATACTAAGTAGACTATTTTAATTTCAAATTGTTACAGTAAATATTGTTAAAAGCGCTTGTTGCTATACCAATTGATAATAAAACAGAAATAATCAATAAGAAATAAAGTTTGATATGCTACATTTTAAAAATAGTATTTACTTTGTAAGCATAAATGCAACTTATTCATTATGGCTGAATTCATTAGAATTTATGAAGAGAACCCTAATCCAAGGGAAATTGACAAGGCGGTTAAAATTCTAAAACGTGGAGGCCTAATTATATATCCAACTGATACGGTTTATGGATTAGGTTGTGATATTACCAATATCAAAGCTTTAGAGAAAGTAGCTAGAATAAAAGGGGTCAAGCTTGAAAAAGCTGATTTTTCATT
>JADWMI010000407.1 GCA_015767395.1 Bacteroidota bacterium
TTGATTTTGCATCAATTTTCACCAATTCAGCCAAAGGATCGGCTAAACGACGACCAATTGAAACGGAACCACGAACGGTAATATCATAATTTGGAAATTCATCCCTGGCAATTTTTGAAGCCGAATAAATAGATGCGCCAGCCTCGCTTACCACAAAAACTTGTACATCTTTGTTAAATCGCATTTTACGAATCAATTGCTCCGTTTCTCTCGATGCCGTTCCATTTCCAATAGCTGTGGCTTCAATTTTATAAGCGTCAACCAACGAATTTATCTTTTTCATTGCTCCCAACGAATCATTTTTTGGCGCATGCGGATAAATGGTTTCGTTGTATTCCAAGCCACCTTGTGCATTTAAACAAACCACTTTACAACCCGATCTAAATCCAGGATCTATTGCTAAAATATTTTTCTCACCCAACGGCGCTCCCAATAACAATTGCTTTAAATTTTTGGCAAAAACATCAATGGCTTTTTCATCGGCCTTTTCTTTTGATTTACTTAAAATTTCGTTTGAAAGTGCTGGAAATAACAACCGTTTATAGGCATCTTGCACCGCTATTTTGATTTGTTTTGAACAGCTGTTGTTTGAATTGATAATTCTGTCTTCTATTTTTGCTAAAGCTCTTTCATTATCAATCTCAACTTTCAGACGAATAAACCCTTCTTTTTCGGCTCTTAAAATTGCCAATAAACGATGAGACGGACAACGATTTAAACTCTCAGACCATTCAAAATAATCCCTGAACTTTTGGCCTTTTTCATCATCAACTTTTGCCTTAATTACTTTTGTACTTATGCTTGCAAATTTGTCTAGTTGATACCGAATGTTGTTTCTAATATCTGTTCGTTCATTGATCCATTCAGCAATAATAAATCTTGCGCCTTCTAAAGCAGCTTCTTCAGTTTCAATTTCATTATTTAAATACTTAATGGCAATGGATTCAATATCTGTGGCATTCTGACTCATTATAATCTTAGCTAACGGCTCCAATCCGTTTTTTCGAGCAGTTTCAGCCTTTGTCTTGCGCTTTTTCTTATATGGAAGATAAATATCTTCTAAAACCGTAATACTGGAAGTAGCAGTTATTTTTCGTTTTAATTCATCCGTTAAAACATCTTGTTCTTCCAACGCTTTCAAAATAGTAGTTTTTCGCTTTTCAAGCTCTTCAAACTGGGCCTTATATTTTACAATATCACCTATTTGAACTTCATCCAAATTTCCAGTACGTTCTTTTCTATACCTTGAAATAAAAGGAATTGTACAATCTTCATTTAATAATTGAATGGTGTTTTCAATTGATTTAACGGGTAATTGTGTATTGTCAATAATATATTTTAATAACTGCATGTTTCTAATTTGAGAGTTACAAATATATTATTTAGTAGGTTATTTAATAGCAAAAAGACCAATGAAATTAAATGCATTGGTCTTAATAATTAATTAGATAAAAAAAGATTTTATAAGTCGAAACGCAAACCTAATGAAATGTTGTTTTCCTTAATATTTGGATCGTTAAAAATGTTATTCAAATCGTATTTACAATACAATGAAAAATCGTCAACTCCAACATAGCTACTCAAACCATAAATGAAATTCGCTGTATTGTAACTTTTTTTGAATTTGTCTTTTTCTTTATTTCCATCCTCAGAATACTTTAATTTTTGACGGGTACCCAAATTAAATCCAGCATAGGTACCAATACCAAATTTGAATTTTTTACGTGTTGAATACCTAAAATACGTATCACGCTCAATTTTTTTAGAAGGACCAAATTCAAAATGAATAGGGATTACCAAATTATCCATTCGCAGTTTTGCTTTGTTTAAATTGATAGGATAAATTTCTAAAGTGGTATAATCTCCATTTTGAACAAAATACTGATTATCAGTAGGGTTTAACCCGTTAAAAGTGAAAGAGAAACCGTATCTAAAACGAACAGCATTTGATTCTTTTAATAGCCGTGTAGACCAAACCCAACCCATTTCAAAGTACTTACTTTTCCCAATCTTATATGGAGAATCGTCAATAGATTGTCCTTCAATAATGGCATTGTTTAAACCAAATGAAACCAATAAATTAGAACGTGTACGTTTGTCATATTTCTTTTGATACCCAAATTGGAGGTCAAACATGGAATCTTCCTCATCAAATATTTCAAGCTTCAGCCTATAGGGATCGGTTCTTAATTCTATATTAACATCATCATCTTTAATTTTAATAATGGCTCTTTCTGATAAAGCTACAGAGTTATCAATAATTGCAATTTTATTTTCAATATTTAGGGCATGTATTTCTGCCGCGGTTACTTTTAATTCTGTTGCTTCTTCTTCAGATATTTCCCCTTTATTTAAACGTGTATTTATGGCTAAAACTTCTTTTTTTAAAGCTTCTTTTTCCTCCTTTATAACTTGTTCTTTTTTTTGTTTTATTTCCTTGTTTTGTTCCGAAGATTTTTCGGTTTCTTGCGCAAATAATTGTTGGCTCAAAAATACTTGACTTATTAATAAGCTTATTAGTAATATTCGTTTCATAATTTATTTTTTTGATTAATTTCCTCGATCTGTTATGACAACTTTTCTCGGCTGTTTTACGGTAGTTACAATTTTTTCAAATAATTTTTCTTTGAAATCTTTGTCTAAATCATCCTCAACTTCAGCTA
>JADWMI010000408.1 GCA_015767395.1 Bacteroidota bacterium
GACTAATTTCAATTAATATAAATTGGAAAGCCTCGTTTTTAACGAGGTTTTTTTTTGTCCAATTGTTAAATAAGTACTAAAATTTAGCCTAGAGTTTGCTATGTGGTTTGAAAGATTGAAATTTATCGCTTAATCAATCATTAACTGAACTCAATTATGAAAAAAGTAATGCTGTGCCTATTTATGGTGCTAGGATTTGGTGTTTTAAATGCTCAAATTCACAAAAATTTACACGATTCGGGAATTGCTCCCGCTCCAAATTATAGGCTGGCAGCTAAATTCTCTCCTGAAAACCTAGGAAAGTTGGTACACTCTACTTCAATAAGCCCCCATTGGTTAAAAAGTGGAAACCGTTTTTGGTATCAATACAAAACATCTGAAGGTTCAAGCTATTATTTGGTTGATCCAGATAAAAGAACAAAATCAAAATTGTTCGACAATGCAAAAATGGCAAAATGGTTAACAGAAATAACCAAAGACCCTTATGATGCAAAACATTTACCAAAATTTAGTTTTGAATTTGTTAAAGGAGATACCGCAATTCAATTTAGAGTAACATCTAATGAAGAAGTTGAAGCAAAGGAAGAGGAAAAGGAGAAAAAAGAAGTTGAACAAGATTCTATAAAAACTAAAAAGGCAGCTAAGAAGAAGCCTAAGATGGAAAAGAAAGTATATTTTCTTGAGTACAAATTAGGAGACAACAAACTTACCGTTATTGATAATTCTAAGGAAGATAAAAAGAAAGCCAAATGGGCAAATATTTCTCCTGATAGTACCATTGTTTTATTTGCTAAGAAATTCAATTTGTATTGGATGGATAAAGAAAACTTTTTAAAGGCCTTAAAAGACAAGAAGGATTCTACCATAGTTGAACATCAATGGACCAAAGATGGTGAAGAAAATTTTGGTTATGGAAGTAACCGTGGAAAGAACAATGAGGAAATAGAAAAAGAAAAAGATGATAGAAAATCTGTTTGGGGTTTTTGGTCTCATGATTCTAAAAAGTTTGTTTATGAACGAACAGATTCTAGACATATTAAAGATTTGTGGGTTATAAATTCAGCAAAAGGTAAAAGACCAACATTAGAAAGCTACAAATACCATATGGCTGGTGATTCAAGTTTTTACAAGCCAAGTATTCAAGTTTTTGATATTGGGTCAAAGAATATTACATCAGTAAAATTAGATACAGTTGTTCAACAAAGTATTTCTATTTTATCTCATACCTATAAAAAGAGTAATACCTCTAAACACAAGCCAAGATTGCTACTTTCTAAAAAAGGAAAAATTTATTTCAATACCATTAGCAGAGATCGTAAAAGGTTAGATGTTCATGTGGCTGATATCATTACAGGTGAAGTGGAAACCTTAATTGAAGAACATTCCAATACTTATATTGAAGCTAGAGGTAAAGAGATGAGACTTTTTAATAATGAAACTGAAATTTTATTTTGGTCAGAAAGAGATGGTTGGGGACATTATTATTTATATGATTCAAAAGGAAATTTAAAAACCCAGGTCACAAAAGGAGAATTTCATATAGATTCATTTGAAGGTATTAATGAAAAAGAACGTGTTGTATATTTTACAGCCAACGGTGTTAATAAAGATATAGATCCTTATTACGCACATTTGTATAAGGTTAATTTAAATGGTTCTGGGTTGAAGAGTCTAAACCCTGGAGATTTTAATTCGTCGATTAGTGTAGCAGATTCAAGAACCTATTTTGTTAGTAATTATTCAAGAGTTAATACTGTTCCTAAGTCTGAATTAAGAAATAGTAATGGTTCTTTGGTAATGAAATTAGAGGAAGCAGATTTATCACAATTAATGGCAACAGGATATAAATTCCCTGAACCATTTAAAATGAAATCTGATGATGGAATAACCGATATTTATGGTGTAATGTACAAGCCTTTTGATTTTGATTCTACGATGGTGTACCCTTTAATTGAATATGTATATCCTGGGCCACAAACCGAGGCAGTGAACAAATCTTTTTCAATAAGAATGAATAGAACAGACCGTATGGCTCAGGTTGGATTTATTGTAGTTACTTTGGGTAATAGAGGAGGTCATCCTGCACGTTCTAAATGGTATCACACCTACGGATATGGGAATTTAAGAGATTACGGATTGGCTGATAAAAAGCATGTAGCCGAGCAATTGGCAGATAAGCATTCTTTTATTGATATTGATAAAGTTGGAATTTTCGGACATTCAGGCGGTGCATTTATGTCTACAGCAGCAATGCTAGTTTACCCTGATTTCTTTAAAGCAGCAGTCTCTTCTTCGGGAAATCATGACAACACAATTTACAACAGTTGGTGGAGTGAAACCCACCATGGTATTAAGGAAGAAAAAGATACTTCAGGAACTATTTCATACAAATATAATATTGATAAAAATATGGAATTGGCGGGTAATTTAAAAGGTAATTTAATGTTGCTTACTGGGGATGTAGATAACAATGTACATCCTGGAGGAACCATAAAAATGGTAGATGCTTTGATAAAAGCCAATAAAAGATTTGATTTTATGCTGATGCCAGGTCAACGTCACGGATATGGTGATATGACAGAATATTTCTTTTGGTTAAAAGCAGATTATTTTAGTAAAAGTTTATTGGGAGTTTCATCAACCAATATTGATATGCTTG
>JADWMI010000115.1 GCA_015767395.1 Bacteroidota bacterium
GGCACTTCAACTAATTTAACACAATGGTTACCCATAGATAGTTTGCATAAAAAAGCTTGTTTTATTTTACATGATTCTATTTCACCTGATTTATCATTGGACATTGACCGAATTGACATTCGTAAAAATAAAGGTGTTTTAAAGTTCGTTTTCGAACATCATTATTGGGAAGTTCAACTAGATGGCGCAACCGGAAATGTTTTGAGTATTGGAAAAAGAAATTCTGATTTCATTGAGAACATCCACGATGGATCTATTTTAGATAGTTGGTTTAATACTTCAAATAAGCCTTTTAAATTAATCTATACTACCATTATGGGTTTGGCTTTGTTGTTATTTACCATTTCTGGTTTTTGGCTATGGTATGGACCAAAAAAGATGAAACGGCATAAAAAAAAATCATGAAAAAAAATATAAGTGTTTTTGGTTGTGGATGGCTTGGAGAACCTTTGGCTATTTCATTAATTCAAAAAGGATTTTCAGTTAATGGCTCTACAACTTCTGAATCTAAAATTCCGATGCTCGCATCAAAAGGAATCAATCCGTTTTTACTGAATTTAGAAAATATTACCCCAGAGATTGAATCATTTTTAACTGCTGATGTTTTAGTAGTAAATATTCCTTCAAAAAATATAGCTGGTTTTAAAAACCTGGTTTCTCATATTGAAAAATCAAGCATTCAAAAAGTAATTTTTATAAGTTCAACTTCCGTTTACGATAATTCAGAACAAATTATTACCGAAAAATCACAAGTAAAAGAAAGTGCTTTGGTTGAAATTGAACAATTATTTCAATTAAATTCTTCTTTTGAAACTACAATCATTCGGTTTTCAGGTTTACTTGGTTACAGCCGAAAACCCGGTAATTTTTTTAAAAATGGAAGGAAAATTCCAAATCCTGAAGGTTTTGTAAATATGATTCATCAAGACGATTGTGTTTCAATTATTGAGCAAATCATTATTCAAAATTGCTGGAATGAGGTATTTAATGCCTGTGCTGATACACATCCAAGCAGGCGCGATTTTTACAATAAATCTTTTTTAGATATTGGGTTAAACCAACCATTCTTTAACGAAAATGATAGCAAAGAAAATAAAATAGTTAGCAATAAAAAATTGAAAAAAATATTGAATTTTGAATTCAAATTTCCTGATTTATTGAATTTACCTTCCTAATTGAGTTTTTTTTGAATTATTTAACAATTTTGGTTCTTAATTTTGATAAATATCATACAAATTCTATGCGATCCTGCTTATTTTTGAATCAGAAATAAAAAATTATGAGTGAAATAAAAGAAATATACTACGGACCGTTAAAAGAATTAATAGGGGTTTGGCAAGGTAATAAAGGAATGGATATAGCCCCTGAGTCAGACGGGACAGAAGAAAACCCATATTACGAAACCCTTACAATTACAGAAGGAGGCGATTTAACAAACGGTGAAGAACAAGTTTTATCTGTACTACATTATAGAAGAATTGTATCTCGTAAATCTGATGATGGTGTTTTTCATGATGAAACAGGCTATTGGATGTGGGATGCTAGCACCAATGTAATTATGCACTCTTTAAACATCCCGAGAGCTTTAAGTTTATTGGCAGGTACTACTTTAAAAGATAAAAACTACCAAAACGGAAAATTAGAATTCGAGGTTTCAGCGGGCGTTGATAATGAAAATTGGGGAATTGTCCAATCTCCTTTTATGAAAGAAAAAGCCTTAACTAAAAACTATCTTCAGAAACTCGTAATTGAAAACGGTAAAATGTCTTATGAAGAAACAACTATGTTAGATATTTATGGACGAGAATTTGAACATACTGACAAAAATGAATTGGTACTTCAAAAATAAATTTTATTAAATTTCCAAAATTTCTGCGCCATTAAAAGGAATCATGTCACCAACTTTTCTACCTAATAGCTGATTTCCAATAGGTGAATTGGTTGAAACAACAAAGTAATCAACAAGGTCAATTGTTAATTTACCAGCACTTATGGCTAAATAATAATTTGCCTTGTTTGTTATAATTACGCTTCCCAAACAAATAATCTCTGAAGATTTATCAATGGCTATTTTATCTAAAATTTCCTTCATATCAATTATAGAAGCCAATTGCTGACTTGCTTTTTCCATTTCCAATTGTAACATGGCACGTCCAGTTTCATGCTTATCCCCTGCTGAACTTTTTGTTTCTGAAAAAAGTGCTTTTTTATTAGATTCAATAACATTTGTTACGGTCTCAAAACGGCTGTTTACAAAAAGTAAGCAAGCACTATATAATTGTTGTTTTATTTTTAAAAATTTCTTCTCCATTTATCGGCAAAAATAACGCTATATTCTTCATTAAAAAACTTTAAAACCCAATATAAACAGCCACAACAATTGCTGTTGCACCAACACCTAATATTACAATGACAAATTTAAAAATGAATTTAAACCATTTATCAAAAGGTATTCCTGCAATCGCTATTATTGCCATTAAAGCACCTTGGGTTGGGTAAATCAAATCTGTCATAACAGCACCATATTGATAGGCTAACACACAAACTTGGCGTGAAATTCCAATTAAATCAGATAAGGGTGCTAAAATAGGCATGGTTAAAATTGCTTGTCCTGAATAACTGGAAACCGGAAAATGCAACGCTGATTGAGAAATCATCATTGAAATGGCTGCCAAACTTTTTGGTAAATACTGCATTGGTGTAAACAAACCATAAATAATGGAATCTATGATCATTCCTTGTTTTAAAATTATTGAAATACTGCTTGCAAAACCAACAATCATAGCTGCAAAAACCAACTCTTTAAACCCTTCAATATAGGTTTCAATAGTCCCATTAACTCCTAATTTCCCAATTAATCCAACGAGTATTCCAAGCGCAAAAAATTCAGCTGACATATGATTAAATTCCCAATCATAATTCAACATTCCTATTATTAAAATAACAAAAGCTACCCCGACAAGCGTTAAAATAATGATACTTCTTATGCTTAATTTTTCAACTAATTCATCCGTTTCAACAATTTTTTCAACTTTATTTTTATTTGCATATCTAATAATCATAAACATCCAAACTACAAAAGCGATAGCCAATACTACCAATCTAAAACCGCTACCAGATAAAAATTCCAATCCAGTTTCTTTTTGAGCAATAACAACCGCAAATGGATTCATTGGGCTAAATGAAGCCCCTAAAATAGCTGAGCCAAAACTAATAGCAATTGCCACAAAAGCATCATACCCCAATCGAGAAGTTAAATACAATAAAACAGGCATCATCGCAATTATTTCCTCCTGTAACCCCATAAGTGCACCAGCAATTAAGAAAATTAAAGAAACAAGTATCAATACAATTTCTTCTTTTCCTTTTAGTTTTATGGTTAAATAAGTGATTCCTTCTTTAAGCGCCCCAGTTTTTTCAATAACATAAAAACAACCTCCAATTAAAAGAATCAAAGTAATTAAACCAGCTCTACTTACTATTCCTTCCGGAATTGATAATATCATTTCAAAAATAGAGACCGATTCGGCATCAATTAATTTATATGAATTTGGAACTACGGTTACCTGATTGGTTTCTGGATTTGTAACTCTTTCGTATTGACCTTGCGGAATAATATATGTTAATAGTGTAGAAAGCAAAATAAACCCGATCATAATGACCAAGGCATTTGGAAATTTTTTCATGTAGTAAGTTAGTTGTTTAGTATTTTTAAAGATAGATAAAATATTATTATGTGATATTTAGGTTATTGTTGGGTAACAATTCTTAATTTTGCCTCACATCTTTTTTTAATGAATATTATAGGAAAACGGTATAACGATTACAGCTCATTTATCAAACTTCATTTTGGTGAACGTGTTCAAAAAATATCGTTGGATATTGGATTTTCTTGCCCCAATCGAGATGGATCAAAAGGTTTTGGAGGTTGTACCTATTGCAATAATGATACGTTTAATCCCGATTACTGCGAACCTGAAAAAAGTATTCAACAACAATTAGAACAAGGTATTGAGTTTTTTGCTCGAAAAGGGAAAAACAATAAATATTTAGCTTATTTTCAAGCATATACAAATACGTATTCCGATTTTGAATCACTCAAAAAAATGTACGATGAAGCACTAAGTGTTCCTAAAGTAGTTGGTTTGGTTATTGGTACACGTCCAGATTGTATTTCAGATGAAGTGATCGATTACCTTTCTTTTTTATCAAAAAAATATTTTATATCTCTGGAATTTGGGGTTGAAAGCACCAATGAAAAAACGTTACTTGCAGTAAATAGGTGTCATACTTTTGAAGACACCAAAAACACATTTGAAAAATGTAAAAATAAGGGATTTCATTTGGGAGCCCACATTATTTTAGGCTTGCCTGGTGAAACAAAAGAAGAATTATTAAATCACGCTTCTGAAATATCAAAATTACCAATTGACACCTTAAAAATACATCAGTTACAAATAGTGAAAAACTCGATAATGGCTGTTCAATTCAAACGAAACCCTGAGAATTTCAACTTATTCACTGTTGAAAAATACATTGAATTTATCGCTGAATTTATTACCCTTGTTAGACCTTCAATTATTATTGAACGCTTTATAAGTGAAACTCCTAGTGATTTATTAATCGCTCCTAAATGGGGATTGAAAAATTTTGAAATGGTTGCTAAAATTGATAAATATTTAGACCTTAATAATTTATGGCAGGGTAAAAACTATTTTGAATAAATCTTTAAAAATGTTGTAAATTTAAGAAATTAGATCAAATTCCTTAAAAGATGATGGATCATCTAATTATCTTTATTTTATTAGCATTACTCGCTGAAATATTGGGTACAGTTGGTGGGTTTGGATCTTCTTTGTTTTTTGTTCCCATTGCTAGTTTCTTTTTAGACATCCATTCTGTATTAGGTATCACTGCTATTTTTCATGTATCCAGTAATCTAACAAAAATTGCCTTTTTCAGAAAAGGATTCGATAAAAAATTACTACTATGGGTAGGTATCCCAGCCATTATTTTTGTGATTATTGGCGCCTATTTAAGTAAGTTTATTCAATCAAATATTTTAGAAATTTTACTTGCTATATTTTTAATTTCAACAAGTCTTACTTTTTATATATTTAAAAATTTAAAGGTCAATCCAAATAAAAAAAATTCAATTTTCGGTGGGGTTTTTTCTGGTTTTGTCGCAGGTTTAATTGGTACTGGAGGTGCGATTAGAGGTATTACTTTGTCTTCATTTAATTTAAAAATGGAAGTTTTTATTGCAACTTCAGCAATTATAGATTTGGGAATTGATTTAAGCAGAAGTGGGGTGTACTATTTGAATGGTTTTATTCATCCTCACGACTTATATTTAATTCCACCATTGCTTGGAGCAAGTATTTTAGGTACGTTTTTAGGTAAAAAGATATTGAATCATATTTCTGAAGAAAAATTTAAATCAATTGTATTATTGCTCATATTTCTAACTGGAATTGTTACTTTAACAAAAATTATTTTAGGGTAGTTACATTCTTTTTTGTATGTTTAACTATGCAAACTTCTAAAAATAAATCACTTAGTGAAATGCCTTGGGTTTTTATTCCTGGGTTGTAATTCTATTTTATTTTTCCCTTCCGCTAATTCTCTTTTTAACTTTCTAAATTTTACACAACACATTATGAGTACAATTATTGTATTAGGTGCCGGTATGGTTGGCAGTACCATGGCCATAGATTTGGCACAAAATCACACAGTAGCTATAACTGATTTTAATAAAAAAGTTTTAGAAAAAGCTGTTTCAAAGTGCACTTCATTGAAACCAATCCAGTTGGATGTTACCAATAAAGAAGCACTTCAAAAAACAATAAAACCTTTTGACTTGGTGATTTGCGCCGTTCCCGGTTTTCTCGGTTTTAAAACTTTAAAAAGCATTATTGAAGCTAAAAAAAACGTAGTAGATATTTCATTTTTCCCAGAAAACGCTTTAGAATTAGACGTTTTAGCAAAAGAAAAAAATGTAACCGCCATTGTAGACTGTGGTGTCGCTCCCGGAATGGGAAATATTATTTTAGGATATTACAATGAAAAACTAAAATTAACAGATTTTGAATGTTTGGTTGGTGGTTTACCAAAAGTAAAAAAATGGCCTTTTAGTTATAAAGCACCATTCTCACCTATTGATGTTATTGAAGAATATACGCGACCAGCTCGTTACGTTGAAAACGGACATTTGGTTGTAAAGGAAGCCTTGTCTGACTGTGAGTTTGTAAATTTTGAAGGCGTTGGAACTTTAGAATCGTTTAATTCTGATGGTTTACGTTCTATACTATTCACAATGCCTCATATAAAAAATATGAAGGAAAAAACATTGCGTTATCCAGATCATATTGAATATATAAAAGTGCTAAAAGAAAGCGGTTTTTTTAGTGAAGACAAAATCAATATTAATGGAATAAATATTTCACCGTTAGAATTTACTTCAAAAATATTATTTAATGAATGGAAATTAGAAGACAATGAATCCGAAATTACTGTCATGCGAATTACCATAAAAGGAACCAATAAAAAAGGTGAACAAAGAACAATTGTTTACAATTTACACGATGAATATTGCACAAAAACGCAAACCTCATCCATGGCAAGAACAACTGGTTATACAGCCACAGCTACAGCAAATATGTTCTTAGATGGTTTGTTTAAAGACAAAGGAATTTTCCCTCCAGAATTGGTCGGTAAACATGAAACCTGTTTCTATTATATATTAGATTATTTAAAAAATAGAAATGTGATTTACACCACAGAAAGTTACTAATTAATAAAGTTTATTTTGTTCATCAAATTTATTAAACTACATTTGTTGAGTGATTAGTCAATTAAAATGGATAAAAAAAAACAATTATTAGAAACAGCAACAAAACTTTTTGTAGAAAGAGGTTTTCACGCAACGCCCACCTCGGCCATTACAAAAGAAGCTGGTGTAAGTGCAGGAATTTTATTTCATTATTTTAAAACAAAAGATGATTTAATAGTAGAATTATATGTTGCATTAAAAAAGGAATATACAAAGGCAATCTTAGTTGATATTAACAAATTTAAAGCAGGTAGAAGCAAGCTTCGATTGATTTGGTCTAATTCTTGGAATTGGGGTCTAGAAAACCCTATAAAATTTAGGTTTTTGGTACAGTTAGACAATTCAACATATGCTGAAACTGTTAAAAAACATCCCGACATAATTGCTAAATATACAATGTTTTCAGCATTAATTCAGGAGTATATTTCTGAACGTATAGTAAGAGATATAGATGCTGTTTTTTTAATGACTTCTATGTTTTCTTTAATCACTTCAATGGTCAATCATTTGGCTTTATTTCCAGA
>JADWMI010000409.1 GCA_015767395.1 Bacteroidota bacterium
TTTAAAGATGAAAAGTATGGAGGTGTATATTGGTAATTGGATTTCGAAGGAAAACCGCTCAATAAACGAAAGCAAGTATACGCTCAGGCATTTATGATTTATGCATTGTCTGAATATTATCTATTTTCAAAAAATCAAGATGCATTGGACTGGGCTATTGATATTTATGAATTAATTGAAAAACACGCCAAAGACCCTATTCACAAAGGTTATATTGAAGCTTTTAATGAAGATTGGTCACCGATTAAGGATATGCGCTTAAGTGATAAAGATGTCAATGAGGTAAAAACTATGAATACGCATGTACACGTACTTGAAGCCTATACAAATTTGTATAAAGTTTACAAAAACGCTTCATTAAGGCAACATTTAGTTGAATTAATTGAATTGTTTTTAAACAAATTTTTAAATGCTAAAAATCATTTAAATCTATTTTTCAATGAACAATGGAATTTAAAAGGAAACATTATTTCATATGGTCATGATATCGAAACTGCTTGGTTACTAATTGAAGCCGCAAAGATAATTGAAGATGCAGCATTACTTCAAAAAACTGAAAAATCAGCAATTTTAATATCGGATACTTTTTTAAATGAAGGTGTTGATACAGACGGCGGTGTTTTTAATGATTACAATCCTGACACGAACCAATTGGATGGAGACAAACATTGGTGGGCACAGGTAGAAGCAATGGTTGGATTACAATATGCTTATGCCATTACCAAAGATGAAAAATACCTAGATTCGTCAGCAAATATTTTGGAATTTATTAAACAAAACATCATCGATCATAAAAATGGAGAATGGTTTTGGAGAGTCGATAAAAACCGAAATTTATATACTTCTGAATATAAAATGGGTATGTGGAAAGCGCCTTATCATAATTCTCGTGCCTGTATGATTTTATCAAAAAAATAAAACCTTTTATATTATGAAAATTGCCCGCTCTATATTAATTCTAATCATCATTTTTTCTACTATTTCTTGTAAGGAAACCTATCAAAAAGAAGTTTTAAATGAAGTTGAAATGATTTCAGTAAAAAACGCTCAATTTTATAGAGGAAATAATCCCTACTATTTTGTAGGAACCAACTATTGGTACGGTCCATTAATTGGAGCTAAAAATATTGGAGACAGAGACCGATTGCTTAAAGAATTGGATTTAATGAAAGACGTTGGTATTGATAATCTTCGGATTTTATTAGGTGCTGAAGGTGATGGTGGGGACTCACGCGTGCACCCTGCTTTGCAATACGAACAAGGAAAATACAACGAAGATTTATTGGATGGTTTGGATTTTTTACTTGCTGAAATGCGAAAAAGAAATATGTATGCTGTGTTGTATTTAAACAATAACTGGATTTGGTCTGGTGGCATGTCGCAGTATTTAGAATGGAATGGCTATGGAAAAGTTCCCAATCCGTTTATGGAAGAATCATCTACTTGGGATGAATATATGAACTACACCAAACAATTTCATAGTTGTGAACCTTGCAAAGAAGCTTTTTACAAACATGTGAAATTTATTATTGGCAGAAAAAATGCTTATACAGGATTAAATTACACCGAAGATGCGACCATCATGTCCTGGCAAGTTGCAAATGAACCAAGGGTTTTAATGACACCCGAACATGAAACTGCTTTTGCAAGTTGGTTAAATGAAACAGTGGACTTAATTGAATCGCTAGATTCAACTCATCTAATTTCAACAGGCGCTGAAGGTAAAGCAAGTTATTTACAAGATATTGATATGTATGAACGATTGCATTCAAATCAAAACATAGACTATTTAACAATGCATATGTGGCCTAAAAACTGGGGCTGGTACAATATTAACAATGAAGCCCAAACTACCCAAGAATCAATTAAAAAGGCCAATGCGTATATGGATGAGCACATTGTTGTTGCTCAAAACTTAAATAAACCAATTGTAATGTCTGAATTTGGTTTTCCAAGAGAAAAGGAAAGTTTAGACCCAGCAGCTTCTATTGAAAATAGAAATACTTTTTACAACGCAATTTTTGAAAGAATTACCGAAAGTAAAAAAGAACAAGGAGTTTTAGCCGGACTTAATTTTTGGGGATTTGCAGGATATGCAAATACAAATCCTGAAACCGGTAAATGGCAACATGGTGATGACTTCACAGCTGATCCACCGCAAGAACCACAAGGTTTAAACTCAGTTTTCGCGTCAGACACCTCAACTTTAGAAATGATAAAAAAAGCGAATAACGTTCTGGTTGAATAGTTAAATTTCTCTTTTAAATTTCAGTTTAAAGTCCATAAATGTGAAGGCTCTCCAAAGCCATTCCAACGGACCATAATAATATTTTTTTAACCAATACTTTGAAATTTGTACTTGGATGATAAAGAATACTGCCCCAGCAATTAAACTCCAGGCTGCCCCCATATGCTTAAACATTCCAAAACCAAAACCATAAAATAAAATCACGCCAAACAAGGCTTGAAAGACATAATTCGACAAACTCATTCGACCATAAACAGCCAAATTATTAATAAAGCCTGAGTTTTTAACTTTCAAACAAAACAATGTAAATGTTGTCAAAATCACAAAAGTGCATGCCAAATTGTAATAGGATTTCAACAAGTCGTTAAATAGCATTTTTTGAGTACCTGAAA
>JADWMI010000116.1:0-2320 GCA_015767395.1 Bacteroidota bacterium
CGTATTGTTGACGATTCAGAATTTGAAGAGTATAAAAAAGACTACGGAAAAACCATTGTTTGCGCTTATGCGAGAATAGATGGTTGGGCAGTTGGTATTGTTGCCAATCAACGAAAAGTTGTGAAAAATGCTCAAAAAGAAATGCAGTTTGGCGGCGTTATTTATTCAGACTCAGCTGACAAAGCAACACGTTTTATTGCGAATTGTAATCAGAAAAAAATTCCATTGGTGTTTTTACAAGATGTTACCGGATTTATGGTTGGAAGCAAAAGTGAACACGGTGGCATTATAAAAGATGGGGCAAAAATGGTGAACGCTGTTAGCAATTCAGTAGTTCCAAAATTTACAATCATTATTGGAAATTCATATGGTGCTGGCAATTACGCCATGTGTGGAAAAGCATACGACCCAAGATTAATTGTTGCTTGGCCATCAGCACGATTGGCAGTTATGGGAGGTTCACAAGCTGCGAAAGTTTTATTACAAATTGAAACAGCTTCGCTTAAAAAACGGGGTGTAAAAATTTCGAAAGAAAAAAAAGAAGAAATTTTAGCCTCAATTGAAGCAAAATACGATGCCCAGACCTCTCCTTATTATGCTGCTGCACGTTTATGGACCGATGGTGTTATCAACCCGTTAGATACCCGAAAATGGATTAGTATGGGTATTGAAGCTGCTAACCATGCACCTATTGAAAAACAATTTAATTTAGGAATTATTCAAGTATAAAACTGTTGTAAAAACCCTTTGTAATTTTTACATTTGCATCACTAAAAAACATTAGATTTTATGGGAAGAGCCTTTGAACTTAGAAAAGGAAGAAAAATGAAGCGTTGGTCTGCAATGGCAAAAACTTTTACCAGAATTGGTAAAGACATTGTTATGGCTATTAACGATGGAGGCGGAAATCCTGATACAAACTCTCGCTTAAGAGCTGTAATGCAAAATGCAAAGGCTGCAAATATGCCTAAAGAAAATGTTGAACGTGCCATAAAAAAAGCTGCTGATAAGGACACAAGCAATTATAAAGAAGTTTTATTTGAAGGTTATGCGCCTCACGGCATAGCTCTTATAGTAGAAACTGCAACGGACAATAACAATAGAACAGTTGCTAATGTTAGAGCTGCATTTAACAAATGTGACGGAAACTTAGGTACTTCTGGTTCTGTCGTTTTTATGTTTGATCGTAAGTGTACTTTTACATTAAAGAAAGAAGATATTACGACAGATTTAGAAGAACTAGAGTTAGAATTAATTGATTTTGAAGTAGAAGAAGTATGTGATGATGAAGATGGGATTATCATTTATGCTCCTTTTGAGCAATTTGGTTCTCTTCAAAGTTATTTTGAAGAAAATAATATAGAAATTATTTCGTCTGGATTTGAAAGAATTCCAACCACGACAGCAAAACTGAACGAAACGCAACAAACTGATGTTGAAAAACTATTAGAACGTTTGGAAGAAGATGACGATGTTCAAAATGTATATCATTCAATGGAACTATAAGCTATGTTTTTAGCAGGTAAAAAAACTTCAATATTAAAAAGTGAATTTTCTTCGGATGTAATTTGCCCAAAATGCAATTCAAAAAATTCTACAAATGTTTCTGTAATTGGAACCTATAAACATTTACTTCAAATACCTTTTTTAGCTGGAGGAAAAACGGGAGCATCTATTTGCAATAAATGTGAACAAAAATTTACTCAAAAAAATATGCCGGCTTTAATTAAATTGGCTTATTTCGAACTTAAAGAAACTTCTAAAACGCCTGTTTGGTTTTATATTGGAATAATTACAATTAAAGTATTGGTGTTGATTAAAATTTTTAGCAAGTACGTTTAATTTCTTTTAAAGTTTCATTACGACTCACTTTTCCTGAAGGCGTTTCTATAAATATTTCAACAAAATAAATGGCCTTTGGAATTTCATATTTTGATAAAACTTGAAGGCTTTTCAACTTTTCATGAATTTCATTTTTTCGTTGATTGAGCGTATTAGAAATCTCACTTTCAAAATTACTACTTCGTTTAGTGAATAATTCTTCAACAACTAAAACCAATTTTTCACCTAAAACTGCATCAGCAATTCCTGCAACAAAAAAACGTTGGTTTATTATAGTTGATAATTTTTCTTCAATTTGCTCAGGAACAAGTTTTATGCCTCCTGAATTAATAATGTTATCAAAACGACCTAACCAATTAAATTCAGTTGAAGAAATTAGTTGAACCAAATCATTTGTAATAATTTTTTCTGACGCTATTTTTGGAGCATCAATTACCAAGCAATTTCTTTCATCGGTTGAAATTGAAATGTTTGGTAA
>JADWMI010000116.1:2420-7306 GCA_015767395.1 Bacteroidota bacterium
ACCATTGCGCAGAAATCATATTGTTTTGTATTGCCTTTTAAAGGATTAGAAACAGGCTCAACCACGTCTAATTGCCAACCCAATACCAACGCTCTCACCAACATCATTTTTCCAGCAATAAAACTAGTTGACATACATAACAGTGCCGTTGTTTTTTCGGACAAATCAAAATATTCACCTGTAGCCAAAGCACTATTAATCATGTGATTCTTTTGAAGCTGGATTACCTTTGGTTTTCCTGTTGAACCAGAAGTTTTCACTTCAATAAAACTTTTTTCGTCAAACCAATCTCTTAAAAATGACTGAACTTCTTCAGATATATTTTTTGAGAAATTTAATATTTCTTCAACAGAACAAAATGATTTGCCCTGTAATTTAAACGCTGTATGAAAAGGTTTTGACACTTTCACTTTAATTTAGTTCTAAATAAAAAGATTCCTGCCTCCGTAGGAATGACACTCTCAATTATGCTATAAACCTATCTTCATCCAATTCTATTGGTTTTCTAATAGTCCCAAACATTTTTTCTTTCCAGTTTGTCCATCCGTATTTTTTTGAATACATGTAAATAACAATAGGGTATAAAACAACAATAGGTAAAAATAATTCCCACCCAACAGATGGTTCTGAAGTGTCAATTAACAAAGCATTTGTTTGAAAAACAGTCCAATTGGTCGTTACAAAAACGGCTGCAACAATGTTGTTCGCAGCATGAAAACCCAATGATAATTCAATTCCCTCATCCATTAGTGCAAATATCCCCAATAAGAGACCTGTTCCTATATAAAAAATCATAATAGTCCAACCCAATTTCTCAACTTCGGGATTAGCACCATGTAACAAACCAAAAATTACTGACGTTAAAATTAAAGCAATAATTCCTTTTTTAAACCAAGTTCCAAAGCCTTGCATTAAATAACCTCTAAATAACACTTCTTCCATACTCGTCTGAAATGGTAACATTAAAAATGAGATAAGTACTAAAATTATGAAAGGGACAAATTTAAAATTCCACACAAAATCTTCAGGAGCTATAAAATAACTGATAGAAACGGAGAGTATTCCTGCAATAAACCAGGTACAAAAAGCAAATAATATTCTATTCCAATCAAGTTTAGACCTGCTAGTTAAAACTGTTAATACTTTTCGTTTATGAATATATCTTATTCCCAATAATAGGAACACCAATCCACCAAAGAAAGTAAAAATCATTAAAATTAAATACAAATTAGAGTCGATACCCAAAGATGTGAAATTATCAAGTGCAGCTCTTGAAAAATCATCCATAGTTTCTGAATAAGATAACGCAGTAATTACCAATGGTATAATTCCAATTAGTTGCCATCCTACAATAAGTAAAAATATAGTGAGTACGTATGCCCACCATTCATTTTCACCTTTGTATGCTTGTTGTATAAATTTCATATGTTATTATATTAATTTTTTGATCAACACTTCGACAACCTTAGTGTAAACTTCTTCAAATTATATTAAATTAAAATTCCAGTTCTTCGTTTTATTATAATGTAAATGTCCATTTTTCACTTCCAATGGGCTTTCAATATTATTTGTAAACAAACCTCCGGTTCCCAAACCTTGAGGCATTTTATTATTCAATGTATAGGTCCATTGTGCAATAGCGTTTAATCCAATATTACTTTCTAAAGCAGAGGTAATCCACCAATCTATTTGTTTTTTTTCAGACAGTTGAATCCATTCTTCACTTCCTTTAAAACCTCCAACCAAACTTGGTTTTAAAATGATGTATTGTGGATGTATTATTTGTAGCAACTTTTGTTTTTTTGTTACATCCAAAACACCTATTAATTCCTCGTCTAGCGCAATTGGTAAGGGTGTTTTTAAACACAGAGCAGCCATTTCATCAATTTGACCTTTTTTAATAGGTTGTTCAATAGAATGAATTTCAAAATCAGATAAGCGTTTTAATTTTTCTAGTGCATTTTTTGGATTAAAAGCACCATTGGCATCAACCCTCAATTCAATCTCTTTTGAAGAAAAATTTGACCGAATGTTTTTTATTAATTTCAATTCAGTTTCAAAATCAATAGCACCAATTTTCATTTTTATGGTTGAAAATCCAGTTGCTAATTTTTCCTTGATTTGCTGTTTCATAAAAGCTTCACTTCCCATCCAAATTAAGCCATTTATATTAATAGCCTTTTCTGAATTGGTGAAATCTGAAGGGAATAGCACGAAAGGATTTACCCTTTTAAAAGAACGTAAAGCTTGTTCTAATCCAAATTGAATAGAAGGAAATTCTTTTAATTCATTCAATAAAACAACTTCTTCCTTGTATATATTTTTACACAACCAAGTTAATTTATCTTCATAATCTGGTCTATCATCAATACTTAAACCTCTGAAAACAGCACATTCACCAATTCCTATGCTATCATTATTATATAGCTTTAAAAAATAGGTTTCTTTGGTTTTTAAAACACCCCGAGAAGTACCACTCGCCTGCTTAAAATTTAATATGTATTTGTAAAAAGTTGCTGTCATTTTTTATAAAATGGAAATATACAACTATTTAAAAATTTATCTATATTGGTGAATAATTATTACACTATGGATATACCCCAAATACCTAACTTAATTTACTACGCAATTCCGTTTTTTATTGTGACAGTAATTATTGAAGGTATTGTACTCTACAAAAAACAGCCAACAAGCTATAATTTAAAAGATACTTTGGCTTCAATAATTATGGGCATAGGAAATGTACTAGTTAATTTGCTAAGCAAATTACTTGTTGTTTTGGTTATTTCATTTTTATATGAAAATTTCAGAATTACAACAATTCCTTTTGTTTGGTGGGCTTGGATAATGATTTTATTTGCTGATGATTTTTTTTATTATTGGTTACATAGAATTGGACATGAAAGTCGGTTTTTTTGGGCATCTCATATTGTTCACCACTCGTCTCAAAAGTATAATTTAAGCACAGCTTTAAGACAAACTTGGACTGGCGGCTTTTTTAGTTTTTTATTTTATTTAGCGCTGCCAATTCTTGGATTTCATCCATTGATGATTTTTACTCAAATGAGTATTAGTTTGTTATATCAATATTGGATACATACTGAATTGATTCACAAAATGCCAGGTTGGTTCGAAGCTGTTTTTAATACACCATCACATCACAGAGTACACCACGGAAGAAACCCATTGTATTTAGATAGAAACCACGCAGGAATTTTTATTATTTGGGATAAATTGTTTGGAACTTTTCAACCTGAATTAGAAGACCAAAAGGTGATTTATGGTTTAACTTCAAATATTAACACCTACAATCCTTTAAAAATTGCTTTTCATGAATGGTTTGCCGTTTTTAAGGATGCTTTTACAGCAAAAACTTCATTTATTAACAAGCTGAAATATTTTATTAAGCCACCTGGATGGAAACATGATGGTTCAGGTAAATTATCAAATGATTTACGGAAAGAGTGGCTAACTAAAAATACCCCCTTAGACTAAGTTTAGTACCCAATTCAGTCTTTTTTCCAACGTTCTAATTTTGGGATTCCTTTAGAGAAAACGCCTGCAAATAATTTCATAAAACCACCCATTTCTTTCAATTTATTTTTTACAAACGCCTGCATTTCTTCAGTCGAAATATCTGGTTGTAAAAACTTTCCATCAGCATAACAATAGCTACAATATTTGAAACTTGGTTGTCCATCAGCATTTGTTCCACAACCGTTTGGGTCCTTGCTTAATGGCATTGCACAACTTTGGCAATTTTTATACTTTTTCATTGGTTTGATGTTTTGACTGCTACTTAACTCTCCAATATTTTTTGCAATTTATTCAATCCATGTTCAAAATCTTTTCCTACTGTTTTATCCATATTCATAAACAGCATCATTATGCTTACTGGGAACTTATTCTCACCTGAAAAACCCCAAGTTACCAAAGTACCATTTCTATCTTTAGCTACTTTTAAATAAGCATCAGAAGTAGATTTAAATGGTTTTAAAAATCGAAGTTGAGATTGAATTACTTCATTCTCTATAATGCCTGTGATTTCTTGCTCCCCTTCCCCAACTTCTTTGTTTCCAACCCAAGCCGAAACATAGCCAACTTCACCGTCAATACCTGAAAAAGTTTTGGTCATATTTGGATCTTTCTCAGCCCAAGGTGACCAATTATCTTGGTTGTTTATTAATTTCAAATAATTAAAAACGGCTGACAAAGGTTTGTTAATTGAAATACTCCGGTAAACATTGTAATTTTTTGGAGCGACGAAGGCTAATACAATTATAACAACCACAATTGCTAGCACAATGTAAAGTATTGTACTCATAATCTGAATTTTTTTAGTTAGTAATTAACCTTTTTCAGCGCAATTATAATTTTAAATTATCCCCTATTGGCAATAAATATAATTCTTTTTTAGCTTTTGCAAACTTGGTTATAGCCTCGTTATGATCAATTTTTATATAACCAAAGGTATCAAAGTGAACCCCTAACACTTTGTTACATCCTACAAACGTACTTGCTTTGATCGCCTCATCAATACCCATTGTAAAATTATCTCCAACAGGTAAAATAGCCAAATCCAATTCTCCTATTACATCTGGAATTAACTTCATATCGTAAGTTAAGGCAGTGTCTCCTGCTATATATAGTCGGTGATGACTCGTTTCAATTACAAAACCACCTGGTTGACCACCATAAGTACCATCAGGAAAAGAGCTTGAGTGTATCGCATTTGTGTAGTGAACTGTCCCAAAATCAAAAGTCCATTTGCCTCCATGATTCATTGGGTGGCCTTCTATTCCTAACTTTTCAAAATAACCAACTATCTCATAATTTGAAATTACTTTAGCTCCAGTACGCTTTGCAATAGCTTCGACATCTAAAAT
>JADWMI010000410.1 GCA_015767395.1 Bacteroidota bacterium
TCTATTGGTAGTGTGACTGTTAACGGAAAAGTCATTACCGAAATGGGTTATAAGGTAAAATTAGATGACGAAGTTCGTTTTGATGGAGGAAGAGTTACACCTGAAAAGAAAGCGTATGTTTTGCTTAATAAGCCAAAAGGATTTGCCACAACCAGTAGCGAAGGAAAAGGAAGAACTGTAATGGATTTGGTTTCAAATGCTACAAGTTCTCGAATTAGACCTATTGGCAGACTCGGGAGAAACTCAACAGGCTTATTGTTCTTTACCAATGACGATACAATTCATAATAAATTTACGAATTCTAAAAAAGGTGTCGTACGATTGTTTCAGGTTGAACTTGATAAAAATTTAAAATTTGAAGACCTAAAAAAGATTCGAGAGGGTTTAAAAATTGAAGGAAAAAGTGTCACTGTTGAAGAAATAAGTTATATTGATGGGTCAAGTAAAAATCTAATAGGTCTTAAAATCAAAAACACTGGAAATACAATTATTCGTTCAATTTTCGAGCATTTAAAATACGACCTTATTAAAATTGATTGTGTTGCAATTGCACATCTTACCAAAAAAGACATTCCTCGTGGTCATTGGAAACACCTTACAGAGCAAGAGATAAATACACTGAAAATGTTGTAATTTATTTTAAAAAAACTTTTTTTATTCAAAATTTTATATTTCATTTGTTAAGCAATTAGCTGAACAAATTGAAACCTGTTTCTGTGTTCGGGCTTTTGAAAATTTCGAAGTTATATTCAAAAGCAGCTTATCGTTTAAGTGACCGAATTTTAAAGCTAACTTCAGTATTCTTTTTTCGCGCCATGCAATATTCAAATTGCTTTGGTCAGACACTTCCACAAAAATTTCAATTAAACCTTTATAATAACTTTTTATGAAAAGAGTCATTGTTGATTATCAAAAATTGAACGAGGATATTCTTAACTTACTGGTAGCAAAATTTCCTGATGGTTATGACGATGACAATATTATATCCTTTAGAAATGCTAAAAATGAAGTTGTTGAGGCAATAGAAGTAAAAATAGCAGACACAATTTATTTGGTAAAAGTTGGAGTTCGTCTTGTTAAAGCAATGGAGGACTTCAATGACGAAGATTCAGATGACGAAACAACTGAAGTTAATTTTGAGGAAGTTAAAGAGGAAGATTTAAACTACAATTTAGACTAACATTATAATTTTCTATGATAGCAGCTATTTTTAAATCTTTTGACAATGGTTATTTTACCTTTTTTTTCGAGACTGGAGGAGATATGGTTTTTGAAGAAATACATCCAAAAGCACTATATAAATTCGATTTAAGAAACGATACATCTTATATTAATAAAGAATTTCACTTAAATTTTTCTGAAGTTGTTGAAGATACTGATTCGGTAATTTATAGAATAGACAGTTTAAAATTAATTTAGTTTCGTAGTTTTTTTAAAAACACTTCCCAAATTAAAAAACTGTAAACTATGATATATTCTAAAGTTATAATCCAAAGGTTTTCATATTTATTAGCAGTATCGATATTATTATAAGCCAAATAGCTTAAAATAATGACAAAGGTCCATATCAAAACAAATTTGTAACGTGTAAAAACACTTAAAATTAAAAGTGTTGCTATGTACCAAGGATGCACCGTTGTGCTCATAAAAAAGTAAAAGGTTAAGCACAATAACATAGTAGTAAAAAGCTGAATAGAAGTTTTGTTTTTCCTAAAAAAAGTCATGATAATTACAAAAGTAAAAACTAGTATTGGTATTATCTTGCCAATAATAGCAATCTCATTCCAGCCTCTATACAAATAGCCAATCTCTCTTAAAATATAATAGATACTGGCATTAAACTCAAAATTTCCAAACCAAAGAGCAACAGTCTGTGAATAGTTCGTTATAAATACTGAAGAATAAAAAGGTGAAAATAAGATAAGAGTAGTTATTCCAGTAATACAGTAAAAAATGAAACTCTTTTTTAGACCTAATTTTTGAAAAAACAAAGGCAAGAAAATTAATGGAAGCAGTTTTACTGAAATTGAGCAAGCTAAAACTATAGCAGCTAGTTTCCATTTGTTTTTCTGTAATAGAAACAAACTCCAAACTAAGAAGAAAATCATAACACCTTCAAAATGAAGGTTGCCAGTTAATTCAATAATAATGAAGGGATTTAATAAATACCAGAAAATATGATAGGATGGTAGTTCTAGTTTTTTAAGAAGCTTTTGGCCAAAATAAAGTGTTCCAAAATCGGCTACAATAATTAATAAGCGCATAACGATTACAGAACCTAAAATACTCTTACCAGCGAACAACCCAGAAATCACAAAACAGAGTTGGTTTAACGGAGGATAATTAGTAAAATGACTACCATTTAAAGCTCCCATGCCATTATATAATTCTTCCGCTTGTATAACAGGGAATTCATCGTTTACAATAAACGATTCCGGAGTAAAGAGATATGGATTTAACCCTTCGAGTATCATCCGGCCATCCCAGATAAAACGATAAAAATCTTGAGATAAATTTGGGATTGCTAAAATAAAAATGCCTCGAAATCCAAATGCTAGCCATGTTAGTAATTTGATGTTATGCTTAAGTAATTGTACAAGTTTGTAAAACAAAAAAAATAACGCTGTATA
>JADWMI010000411.1 GCA_015767395.1 Bacteroidota bacterium
CGTAAAGGAATCTTTAATCCAAGCATGTTTATGTTTAGTGATATCATGATTATTTTTATGGCCGTGATGATTACTGATATTCTGTTGCTAGATTTTTTCAATACCCTTGGAATGCCAACTTCAACCACAGTTTCAATTGTATTTGAATTATTAGGTGCAGCAGTTGCTGTAGCATTAATTAAAATAGGTGCTGAAGGTGGAAATTTTGCCGATGTTACAAATTATATAAATACTTCAAAAGCAGGACAAATTATTTTTGGAATTCTACTCTCGGTATTCGTAGCCTTTTCTGTTGGTGCTTTGGTACAGTTTCTCTCCCGTTTGTTGTTATCCTTTAATTTTGAAAGAAAAGCCAAATGGGTTGGCGCTTTATTTGGCGGAATAGCATTAACTGCTATGGTTTACTTTATTTTAATGAAAGGTATTAAAGGTGCAGATGTTGCTAAACAAAGTCTTGATTTATTAAATGGTTTAACAATTAATGCCTTTTTAGAAAAATACGTTTTTGGTATTGTTGCAGTAAGTTTTATTATATGGTCAATATTATCTTTTGTTTTAATCAGCTTTTTTAAATTTAATATTTATAAAATTATCATTGTTGTAGGCACCTTTGCCTTGGCTTTAGCATTTGCTGGAAATGATTTGGTAAACTTTATTGGTGTTCCAATTGCAGCTTGGCAGTCTTATGAGGCTTGGGTTGGATCTGGAATTCCAGCTACAGAATTTGCAATGGATGTTTTGGGTAAAAAAGTACCAACACCTACTCTTTTATTATTTCTAGCTGGAATGGTAATGGTTTTAACATTATGGTTTTCTTCAAAAGCAAAAGGGGTAGTAAAAACATCTTTGGATTTATCAAGTCAAACTGATACAAAAGAACGTTTTCAACCTACATTTTTATCAAGATTTTTAGTTAGAGGTTCTATTTTAGGGTCAAGATATTTTTCAGCTATTATTCCAAATTCAATTGAAAAGAAAATTGAAAAGCAATTTGAAAAACCAGTTATAGATTTGGTGCAAGGTAAAACGCATGAATTACCTGCTTTTGATTTGGTGCGTGCTGCTGTAAATTTAATGGTTGCAGGGGTTTTAATTTCTATAGCTACATCATACAAGTTACCATTGTCAACAACATACGTTACATTTATGGTTGCTATGGGTACTTCTTTAGCCGATAGAGCCTGGGGAAGTGAAAGTGCTGTTTATAGAGTTGCTGGTGTATTAAACGTTATTGGAGGTTGGTTTTTTACTGCTTTTAGTGCATTTATTGCAGCCGGGGTTGCGGCTTATTTAATTTATTTAGGTGGCCCTACAATGATTGCAGTTTTATTATTAGTTGCTGTTTTATTATTGGTTAGAAATTCTTTAAGACATCTTAAAAAGTCAAAAGAAATAAAAGCAGAAGATAGTTTAAATAGATCTGAAAGTAAATCGGTGACAGGAGTTATTGAAGAAAGTGCAGATAATATTTCTAAAGTATTAAAAAGAGTAAGTAAAATTAATGAAAACACCATTAACGGTTTAATTAAACAAGATTTACCAACGCTTAAAAAAGCCAAGAACACAGTTGTTAAGTTAGAAGATGAAATTGAAGATTTACAAAACAATATTTTCTATTTTATAAAAAACTTAGATGAATCATCTGTAAGCGCAAGTAAATTCTATATAGATGTTATTGGGGATTTACAAGACATTGCACAATCTGTATCATTTATTTCTAAAGTAAGTCATAAGCACATTAACAATAATCATAAAGGCTTAAAGGTAAATCAAGCCAAAGAATTAAAAGAAATTGATGAGAAATTAAAACACTTATTTGGAAAAATAAGAAACATTTTTGATTCTCGTTCATTTGGTGAAATCGCTTCTATTATTGAAGAAAAACAAGGTTTATTAAATGATGTTTCATTGTATGCTCAAAAACAAGTAGAACGTACTAGAACTACAGAATCTAGTCCTAAAAACACAACCTTATACTTTAGTATTTTACTTGAAACTGAAGATTTAATTAAAGCCACAATGGACTTATTAGAACTATATTCTAATAAAAAATAGGCAATACCATTATTTATAAATTAAAAATCCGCTATCAACAAAATTTGATAGCGGATTTTTAATTTGGCATTATTCTAAAAGAAAGAGTCTCAATTAAAAATTGAGACTCTTACAATTGGGGTGACTATTTATTCGGAGTATCAATTACTTGTTACAAGTAAAATACTTTCAGTAAAGATCATAAAAAAAACAGCTTGATTACAAATTCGATTATCTGTTTATCCACAAGATATTAACAATGAACTATTTACTCTTTCATGATACTTATGACCCACACATTTCACAATCATCAGGATTGTTTTGAGAGGCTATTAACATTGCTTTTAACTCTTCTGGTGTTAAAGGCGTTTCTTCTACTTTCTTTTCTTTTGAGACCGTAAATTGAATGGCATTTACAGCACTTTTTGTTCTTAAATAATACATTCCTGTTTTTAAGCCACTTTTCCAAGCGTAGAAATGCATAGATGTCAATTTAGAATAGTTGGCGTCTTGCATAAATAAGTTCAACGATTGAGACTGATCAACGAAATAACCTCTTTGACGAGACATATCGATGATATCTTTCATGCT
>JADWMI010000412.1 GCA_015767395.1 Bacteroidota bacterium
TTTTTGTTGGATTTTGAAAATCGAAATTATTCATAATATTGAATTTTAATATGTTATTTAAATTTTAACAAGCATTTTACCCTTGTTTTTACCCTCAAAAAGGTCTAAAAATGTCTGAGGAATTGCATCAAAACCTTCAACAATCGTTTCGGAATAGCTTAGTTTTCCTTCTGCCAGCCATTGTGATATTTGTTTGATGGCTTCAGGATATTTTTCAGCATAATTGAAAACTATAAAACCTTGCATCAAAGCACTATTCTTTATTAAAAAAGGTTGAACACTAATACTTTTTGGTAATTCAGTATCGTTATAAACTGAAATAGCTCCACAAATAATAAAACGTGCAAATTGCTTGATATTTAATAAGACAGCATCAGAAATTGGACCTCCTACGTTATCAAAATATATGTCTACACCATTTGGTGCTGCTTCTTTAATAGCAGCCGTCATATTTTTGGTTGTATTGTAGTTAATAGCCTCATCAAAACCAAGAGATGATTTTAACATCGTTACTTTATCATCCGTTCCTGCAATGCCAATAACCTTACATCCATATAATTTAGCAATTTGCCCCACTATGCTACCTACAGCACCGGCAGCTCCAGAAACAACAATTGTCTCACCTTTTTTAGGCTTCCCTATTTCTGTTAAACCCAAATAGGCAGTTAAACCAGTCAATCCTAAAACCCCTAAATAAGCTGAAAGCGGTGCTTTGGAAGCATCAACTTTTAACAATCCTTCTCCATTTGATTTTTGGAATTCTTTCCATTCTAACATTCCAGACACAAAATCACCTTTTTCAAAGGCAGTGTTTTTAGAGTCTATGACTTCAGCAACAATACCCGATGAAATTGGTTTATGCAATTCAAATGGCGGTATGTATGATTTCGCATCATTCATTCTGCTTCTCAAATAAGGATCAACTGAGACATAGGTTGTTTTTAATAACAATTCTCCTGTTGTTATCGTGTCAATATCATTAGACACAAATTTGAAATCGGATAATTGAGGTAAGCCTACAGGTCTTTTCTCCAATACAATTGCTTTATTCATGGGTCTGTTTATTTAAAGATTCGTATTAACAGCTAATGCTTCTATGTCATGCGAAGCAATGACTTGTTTGTTTGAAGGTGAATTTGCCAAATTGAGCATTGCCAGAGCAATATGTTCAGCTTTAGTGATTTTATATTTTTTTAATTTCCCAAAGAATAAAGGTTGAACCAATTTGAAAGCAGCCAAACCAATTTTCTCCCCAATTCTTTGTTCGTTTCGCTTACCTTCAATAATTGAAGGTTGTAAAATGAATGTGTTTTCAATTTGTTTTAAAAGCACATCACGTTCCATTTCACCTTTTGTTTTGGTGTAAAAAATGCTACTCTTTGCATTGGCACCAAGTGCTGAAACCACTAAAAACGTAGGTATTCCATTTTCTTTTGACAATTTAGCCGCAGCGACAGGAATTCCATAATCAATGGCTGTATAAAGCGCTTTATCCGGTGTTTTTTTAGCTGTTGTTCCAATGCAACAATAGACCTCATCTCCTGTAAAATCGGCTTTAAAATTTTCTAATTCAAATAAATTGCCAACATATTGATTCACTTTTGAAGGCAAGCCATCTATTTCTTTTCTGGAAAATAGTTTGATCGTTTTATAACGCTCATCATGTATAAGCTTTTCTAAAAGAATTGAACCTGTTAAGCCTGTTGCTCCTAAAATTATGGCTGTTTTTTTCATTGTTGAACGCTTAGTCTTTTGATTAATTTAATTTTTTATACTGTTCCAGGCTGCCTGAAAAGCATCTTCAAGGTGCTCTTTATTTAAATGAAATGCATCTTGTTTTTGAGCCATCATTAAAAATGACAAGGGGTTTATTGAGTAGGCATATAAGACGTAGTTGGCATATGGTTTGATGACACCTTCTTTTTTACCACGCATCCAAAGGTCGAGTAGGGGCTGTAGGTGCTTAATGCCTTCTTGTCTACTTTGTTCATCAATCATAGGTGTATTATCACATTGTGCTAAAAAGAAAGCATTTTCACATTCTTTGAGTTTAAAATCTGCAATTCGATTCCAAATGAGTTCAAAACCAGCTTCAATCGTCATATTTTCATCATAGGTTTCAAAAGCGTACTGGGTATATTTCGCTTTGACTTCTATGTATGTTTGATTTACCAAGTCTTGCTTATTTTCAAAATATAAATAGATGGTAGCTGGAGAAACATTTGCCATTTGTGCAATTTTACTCATAGCAGCTGCATGAAAACCATTGTTGTTTACCAATTCAATGGTGGCTTTTATCAGTGCGTTACGTTTGTCTATACTTTTTTGAAGTTTAGCCATGCTATTTTATTTTAGAATACAAAGATACATATAAAAATGAACGTTCATTCTTTTTTTAACAAACATTTATATATTTAGTTTTACATAAACTAAAAAAGGGGAACGTTTGGAAAGATCAGAGATCACAGTTCTGAGTTTTGGTGTTTAGGGTTTTAGAATATTGAATCTCGAAGTATTTTACATATCTATAAATTTTCTTTATGTCGAGCCACTGCACCCAGCAATAATGATCGAAGCAACGGAATTGCGTTCGAACTGAAAGGGAGAACAAGCATGTAGTTGC
>JADWMI010000117.1 GCA_015767395.1 Bacteroidota bacterium
ATTAATGACCAATATATAACACACTATGAATGATATCACCTAACCTTTTACTATTAAATGAAGTGACATTTGTAAATGAAAATACGAATGCTGAATTGAATAAAAATAAAATATCAGTTAAGTCAATTAAATAACTCAAAAATATTATGAACTAAAAACAACAACTGAATAAAAATAAAAAAAACCTATTCGTTTTTTATTTTATTTTCAAAGGAATAGGAACTCAAACAAATTTAATTAAATCAAACAAAAATTATGAAACAAATTTTTAACTGGAAATTACTTTCTTCAAAATCTGGAAGTAAATTAATTCAACTTAAAATGAAGACTACGCTTATTTGTATGCTTCTTTCTGTTTTGACAATGTCGGCGAATGAAAATTTCGAAACGGAGGAAACCTCAACAAATTCTGAAAATCTGGAACTTGTTCAAAAAACCATTTCGGGAACTGTTACAGATGCTACCGGTAACCTTTTACCTGGGGTAAATATTCTAATTGAAGGAACCACTACTGGAGCACAAACCGATTTTGACGGTAATTTCACCATTTCAGCTTCTGAAGGAGATGTATTGGTATTCTCATTTATGGGTATGAAAACCTTTAAACAAACTGTAGGTAGCCAAGCTATTTATAATATAAGTATGGAGGACGATGCCAATGCTTTGGACGAGGTTGTAGTTGTAGGTTATGGTACACAAAAGAAAGTGAACTTAACAGGATCAATTGCTTCGATAACTTTTAAAGAAGAAGTTAATCAACCTGTTTCCAATTCTGCACAATTGTTATATGGTAAGTTTTCGGGAGTTCAATTAACACAAACAAGCGGTAGTCCAGGGGCAGATGGCTCTTCTATTGTTATTAGAGGAATAGGTACGTTTGGAGCCAGTAATCCACTGGTTGTAATTGACAATATGCAATACGATAGTTTGGATGCCTTTAACAATTTAGCACCTTCTGATATTGAAAGTGTAACTGTTTTAAAAGATGCTTCTGCTAGTGCAATTTATGGAGCCAGAGGAGCCAATGGTGTTATATTAGTAACTACTAAAAAAGGAAAAGTAGATAAATTTGTGATGAGCTATAATTATTATTATGGTATGCAAGATGCAACGATTGTTCCAGATTTTTTAGGTTCTTATGACTATGCCAATTTAATCAATGAAAAATTTGAAAATGAAGACGGTGTTGGATTTGACCCAAGATATACAGCTGATCAAATTGAAGCTATCAGAACGGGGTCGTTACCAGATCAGTTTAGTGATACCAATTGGGCTGAAGAGGTCTTAAGAACAGCACCTATTCAAAATCATTATCTTTCTTTTTCAGGAGGTTCTGAAAAAACAACCTACCGAATTTCGTTAGGCTTTTTAAACCAAGAATCTATTATTAAAAGTAAATTTGAGTCTAAACGATATAATTTGGGGATTAATATCAATTCACAACTCAAAGATTGGTTAACATTATCAAGTAATACCAATACGTTTTGGACCAATTTAGTTGGGCCTTCTGGGGGACAAAGTGCACTTACAGGAGACAATGGTATTATTTATCAATTTCAACGCAGTGCTCCAACCATTCCAGCATACTATAGCAATGGAGAGTATGGTATTGTTGATGGCGCTTATGAAGGTGCCAATGCATCATTTCAAACAAACAATCCTTTGAGAAGAGGATATTTAGGAAACTACGAACAAGATCATATAAATATTAGTCAACGAATTGGTTTGTCATTTAAGTTTCATGAGAATTTGACTTTTGAAACCAGTGGAAGTGCGAATGTTATTTTTAAAAACACATCAAATTTCTCTCCAACTCAGTTAGAAAATGATTGGGCTGGTAATACCGTAATTACTTCTCCTCTTAACACGCTTAATAACATCGTTAATTTTAACTATAGATTATTGAACGAAAATATATTAAGATATAAGAAATCAATAGGTGACGATCACAATATTGGTGCTTTATTAGGTCATTCCGCTACATATTATAAAAACGATGGTTTTACCGGTCAATTAAGTGGTTTTCCAACAGATAATCTTGAAGAATTTAACGGAGGTGGAGTTGTTGACCCTGCTGTAACAGGAGGTGCTTCAGAGGAGAGTTACCAATCTTTCTTCGGAAGAATCAATTATAATTATAGCGGTAAATATTTAGTTGAATTTAATATAAGAAGAGATGGATCTTCTAAATTTGGCTCAGATAATAGATACGGTACTTTCCCATCTGCTTCTGCTGGGTGGAATATCTACAAAGAAAATTTCTTTAGTAACGTAGAATTCATTAATAAATTAAAACTAAGAGCTAGTTGGGGTATTAGTGGTAATGATAGAATTGGTAATTATATTTATGAACAATCCTATAACTCAGGTATAGATTACGTACTAGGTGATAACACTACAGTTGGTGGTGTTGCAGTTACCAGCTTGGCAAATCCATATATTAAATGGGAAGAAACAGAGCAATATGATATAGGATTGGATGCTTCTATTTTTAAAAATAAAATAGAAATAACAACCGATTATTTCAAAAGAAATAGTTCAGATGTATTGTATGGTAATTTTCCAGTACCTGCAACTATTGGTGTTACTAATTTAGCTGCTCAAAATGCTGCATCTATGGTAAATGAAGGATTGGAATTCAGTGTAAATTACAGAGACAATTCTGGAGACTTTAATTACTCTGCAGGGTTTAATGTTACTAAATTCTTAAACAATGAAGTTACTGGCTTGGGATCTGGTGGAGAAGAAACTATTGGAGGAATTAATATTATTAGAATAGGAGAACCTTTTAAAGCCTATTATGGTTATAAAGCAATAGGCGTTTTTCAAGACTATAATGAGATTGTAAACTCCCCTACACAATTTGGAAATACGCAAACAGGCCCTGGAGATCTTAAATATGCGGATATATCTGGCCCTGAAGGAGTGCCTGATGGAAAAGTAGACGCAGACGATAGAACGATTATAGGAAACCCACATGCTGATTTGTTGATAAATTTTAACGGTTCAGTAGAATACAAAGGCCTTGATTTTAACTTTATGTTTCAAGGAGTAAATGGTGTTGATAGATTATTAATGGGGAATGGAAATTTACCAATTAATGATAACAGAAGTAATGTGTTGAGCTATTGGATTGATAGATGGACTCCAGAAGCTCCGAGCGCAAACTTACCAAGAGTAGGAGGCCAAAACAATGCTGTAGTATCGTCTTTTTATATTCAAGATGCTTCATACTTACGTTTAAAAAACATTGAATTGGGGTATACACTTCCTAAAGATATATCTCAAAAAATAAAGATGGATAAATTAAGATTATTTGTTGGTGGGCAAAACCTACTAACTTTCACTGGACTTGAACATTTTGATCCAGAACGTGCAAATGGGAATTCTAGTAATAGAGGAGCTCCCTTATACAAAACGATCACATTTGGTCTTAACGTAAAATTTTAAAAAAATGAAAAAATTATTTATATCACTACTAATTGCAACTTCAATTGTAAGTTGTTCTGAAGATTTTTTAGATAGATCATCATTGACATCAATTGCAGAAAACAATTTTTGGCAAAGTGAAGCAGATGCATTTTTAGCACTGAATGCTGTCTACTCAACATTACAAAGTCAACGTTTATATGGTGGAACGTTAAATGGAAAACAAGGTTTTCCAGCATATGATTCTTTTGGAGACAACTCTAAAAACGCATGGAAATGGGAAGGTCCGGGACTATATATGGAGGGAACTTTAAATGCCTCTGATGAATTTTACGAAGGTATATGGACAAATATCTACCAAGGAATTGGGCGAGCGAATTCAGTAATTCAGAATGTAAACGATATTTCGGAAGATTTAATCCCAGTTGAAACCAAGAATGAATTATTAGGTCAAGCTTATTTTTTAAGAGCTTTATTTAATTTTAATCTGGCAATGTATTTTGAAGATGCTCCTTTAATTACTGAACCTCAGACGCTAGAAGAAGCTTTTGTTTCTAAAAACACCTATGCTGAAATTACAGCTCAAATAATAGAAGATTTAAAATTTGCAAGTGCTAATTTACCTTTACCAGGAGATTTAGATGCCTCCCTTTTTGGTTATGCAACCAAAGGTGCTGCTCTAGGTTTGTTTGCTAGAGTACAATTGTACAATCATGTTTACGACGGTGAGTTTGGAGTGTTAAATTTAACACAACAAGCAATGGAATTGGGTTATGCATTGCATCCTGATTATGCGGCGTTATTTTCTCCATCAGGAGAAAATTCTGCAGAAATTATGTTTTCTATTCGATTTGAAAGAGGTGCCGATACGAATAATGGCGAATCTTTTGGTTCTTCTTATAAAGCCAGTCCAAAAGTAGACGAGCAACCTATGCCTAACTTAGTGAATGATTACTACTGCACAGATGGTTTGCCAATTACAAGTTCTATATTATACAACCCAGCTGCCGAGCAAGAAAATAGAGACCCAAGAGCCCTCGCTACATTCTTTTTTAAAGGTGATATTTTTAATACTGACTTGGGTAAGGCATTCAAACCCAATGCAAACTTTCAATTTGGAAAAAGAAAATATATTAGAACAGGTGCTGATGCCGAAGGAAATAACCCTTGGGATCAAGGTTCTCAAGATTTTTACGTAATTCGATATGCTGATTTATTGTTAATGAGAGCAGAAGCTATGGCTGAGACAAATGATTTGACCGGAGCAATGGGATTGATAAATACCATAAGAGACCGTGTAAATATGCCACATGTTGAAGATGTTGAAGGTAGTGGATTAGATCAAACTGAAATGATTGACTTGGTAAAACACGAACGAAGAGTTGAATTAGGCCTAGAAGGATGGCGTTTTATGGATTTAAAAAGATGGGGAGAAATGGAAGCTGCAATTGAAAGAGCAAATTCAGACGGTATTGGAGGTTACTCACCACAATATTTAGGAAAAAAATCTGAAATATTCCCAATCCCGCAAAGTGAGCTAGATGTTAATAAGAATCTTGAGCAACACGATGCTTGGAAATAATTAATTTAAATATTAAAAAGATGAAAAAAATATTATTCATCATATTCACTGCTATTTTAATAGTAGGATGTGATAAAAATGTGATAGGTGACTTTGAACCACAAGATGTAGATTATAGCACTGAAATTGGATTGAGCAAAAAAGGGAATGCCTATTCCTACAATACGAAAGCTTGGTCTCATAAAACGCATGATGTTGGTAGTAATTGGTTTTATCATTGGGGAAATACCCCAAGAGAAGAGCTTCCTGAAAATGTAGAATATGTACCAATGTTTTGGGGAAAAGGTGGCGTTACTCCTGAAGAAATTGACAGGTTAAAACAACTTAAAGCTGAAGGTCGAATTCAATATGTATTAGGTTTTAATGAGCCAGATGGTGCCAACCAATCCAACATTACAGTTGATGAGGCTATTGCATTGTGGCCTATGTTAGAAGAAATAGGTTTGCCTTTAATTAGTCCTGCTGTTGTAGGAGACCCATCTAGTAGTGATTGGATGATTGATTTTATGCAAAAAGCTGAGGCACTTGGATTAAGAGTAGATTATATTGGTTTTCACTCGTACCCAGGACCTAGTGCTGGTAATTTCTTGACTAAATTAAAAAATACATACGAAGCATTTAATAGACCCATTTGGATCACAGAATTTGCAGTGGCAGATTGGAAAGCTACCAATGATGGAAATAATAAATATTCTGAAGATCAAGTATTACAGTTTATGAAAGAGGTTTTACCGGAGCTAGATAAAATTGAATGGATAGCACGCTATGCTTGGTTTGACGATGGAGACCAAAGTAGACCAGCTTTAGCATCTTCAAGACTATTTGATGCGGATAATAACCTTACTATGCTTGGTCAATTTTATGCGCAACATATGCCAAATGCATTAATTGGCCCTGGTGTTGATACTGAATACATACCACCAGCAGATGACGATGAACTAATTGTTAATGGACATTTTGAAGGTGGAACTTGGGCGAACACACAATGGGAAACTTGGCAAACACCAAATGGTTGGGATGGCTACCAATCTAACGTGGCAGGTATAGAAACCACTGAAGCTTATACAGGTTTTTTCAGCGCAAGGCTATTACATGGTAGCTCAGCTTTACAAACAGTTGTGACTGTTGAAGCAGGAAAAACCTATAACTATAAATTACAGTCAAAATGGGCAGAAGATCTTGGACATATACAAAAAATAGTTTTTAAAGATCATATTGCAAATAAGAAGATTACAGCATCGGCTGGATTACCAACAGGTACAGCGTGGGCAGAATCTACCGGTGAAATTACAATCCCAGCTGGCGTTACTGAATTAAGAATTGTTCTTTGGAATGATAAACAAACTCACTTTTATTTTGATGATATTTCATTAAAAGAAAAGATATAACTAATAAATGAGTAAAGTTCCTTTCATACTCTTAATTATTACATTGGGTTATCACTCTATTTATTCACAAATAGAAAAACCCAATGTAATACTATTAGCAGATGCTGATAAGGATAATGGCATTGATTCTACACGCAGTTCAAAAATTGAAATTCCAAATGATTATAATTTAATCTGGAATGATGAATTTAATTCAGGAGCAAGTCCAAACAATGAGAATTGGTCTTTTGAATATGGGTTTGTTCGTAATGAAGAATTGCAATGGTACCAAAAAGATAATGCCTATTTAAAGAATGGTGTTTTAGTATTAGAAGGTAGAAAAGAAAAAGTAGTAAATCCCAATTATAATAGTGCTAATCATTCTTGGAAAACAGCTAGAAAACATGCCGAGTATACATCAGCAAGTATAAATACTAAAAATAAATTTTCATTTAAATATGGAATTATTGAAGTAAGAGCAAAAATTGATACTAGCAAAGGAATGTGGCCTGCAATTTGGACTTTAGGTGTCAGCAAAAAATGGCCTGCCAATGGGGAGATCGATTTGATGGAGTTTTATATTCATGAAGGAAAACAAAAACTGCTGGCAAATGCAGCCTGGGCAAATGCAAAGATGGAAGCTGTTTGGGATTCTGAAAAAATACCATTTCATACATTTCTTGAAAGTGAAGCTGATTGGTCTGCTAAATTTCATATCTGGAAAATGGATTGGACAGAAGAGTTTATTAAACTATACATTGATGGGATTTTAATCAATGAAATTGATTTGAAAACCACCTTAAACCCTGATGGTTTTAACCCCTTTCATCAAGAGCATTATATTTTATTAAATCTTGCAATTGGATCAAATGGAGGTGACCCCTCAAC
>JADWMI010000413.1 GCA_015767395.1 Bacteroidota bacterium
TCAGCTACTTGGTTAAACGTTACGGACTGTACAATTTCATCCATTTCTTTTACAGACAGTTCTTTTGGTTTAATAATAAGGGTTGCCAAAAGTCTAGCATCAATGTTTTTTGTGTCCCATAAAGAAAGGGCCAATTCATGGTTGGCTTTTATTTTTTTACACAATTTTTTTATTTCACCAAGTCGTACACCAAACTGATTGTTACCTGCACCATATCTTGTGTTTTTGGTGCACATTTTTTCGTTTCCAAGCGATTCAAGTTGTTTAAGAGTATCTTTAAGAATCATATATTTTTAAATTAAGAAGATTTGATTTACTTCTTTTTTGCTATTCAATTTCAAAATTGACAGTAATGGTGCTTTTTATTTCAATTTTTTCGAATTCAATGGCAATTGGATCGTATTGAACCTCGTTTTTGGATGAATACCCTCTAATTCGAATGTCACTCACATTTCCTTGAGCCCTCGAATAGTTGGAATATGAGTCAGAGATGAAAATGGCTTTTCCTAAATTTTGATTTAATGGTTTTAGCATAAATTTGGCTTGTGTAATTGCTTTAGAAACGGCCTTTTGTTTTAATTCAATTTTTAACTGCTCAATTTTTGAATATTCAGTTTTGTCTAATTGAACGTTTGAAATTTCAATTGATTCCAGCCCTACCATAACTTTTCCAGCGGTTTCTGCATCAAAAACCAACAAGGTATAGGCCTTGTTTTTTAGAACATCTTTTTTTCTTAATAGGTAATTTTTAAAATTACTAGCCACATCAGAAAGACTTAACTGTTTTTTTGTGTCAATTCCAAGCGATATTAATTTAGTATTCATACGGTTTTCAAGTTCCTCTACAGAAACTTTTCCACGTGTATCTTTTTCTGTTATTAGAATTGATAAATAAATTTTATCAGGAACAACCAATGTGTCAACAGTTGCGATTGTGGTTATGTATGGCTTGTCAATAAAGTTTTTTGTTTGGGAATAACTTTGAATACTTATAACAATCAATAGTAAAAGAAGACTAATTTTTCTCATAATAAATTTATATTTTTTAGAATTATGCTGATTAGTGAATGTAACAAATTTTCACAAGTATATTTAAAACCAGTAGTTTTTTGTTTTTGTAATAATTAACTACCAGCTAGTGGGCTTCCAAAAATACCAACTGCAAGTTCTGCCCAAATAAGGAGGAGAACTAAAACAATACAAATAGCAATTAAGTATTTTGATTTTTTAACTTTTCTTAATACAATCTCAAGCAATAAACCAGTTCCAAGTACAAGCACGCCAGCGACTACAAAATCTGAAACCTTCCAATTTACAGCTTCTGTGAATTGCATTGCCAACAAGGGTATGAGCAATATAATAACAACAATTAAAACAATTATTAAAAGTCTTTTATTTTTCATGGTCATAAGATTTCTTTTGATCTAACTATAAGAATTCATTTATAAAAATTTGTATTTAATCAAATTTAAGTATAAATTTTTAAATTAGGTTATACCACTTTGTTGCTAATTACCAATCTATATTTTCATCAATAAATTGAATTAAACTGTTTGCTATTTCTTCCTGTTCCTTTATTGAAGGGTGTCCGGTAGTTTCTTTATAAGGTATAAAATGGGTGTAAATATGCTGGTCATTTAAATTGGCGACTGCCTTTTTAATATAAGGCATCCATTTAGATCCTTCTTTAGTGGCATCCATATTTCCGAGGGCGCAAATAATATTTGCTTTGGGATACTGTTTTCTAATATTGGCAACAAATTGTTGATAGGCATTTATAATGAATTCATCACTGGGAGCAGTGTTTCCAAAATTCCTTTTAAATTCAGCATTACTGGGTCTATGCACCAACCATGAATCGTTTTGAAATAGGTTTATCACAACAATATCAGGGCTATATAAAGAAAAATCCCATTTGCTTGTAGAATCTGTTGGAATTAATCGATCATACAATTCTGGCATTGTTAACGGAAACCAGCTAATTGTAATACCAATACCACTTTTACAAATGCATCTATATGCTGCGGAAAATTTTCTAGCTGTAAGCGCAGCATAACTTAAATAGTTGTTGGTATAAGTGCTATCAGGTGAATCTCTACCAGAAGTGTCTTCAACAGCATAACCGGCTGTTATGGAGTTTCCGTAAAATTCCATTTTTCTTTTATAGGGTAAAGGTTTTGCCAATACCTTTGGGTTTCCTGCTATTTTAAATCCGAAAAAAGTAGTTTTCCCTCTGTCCCATTCAGTTCTTTTGAAAATTTCAATGGTATGTTTTCCCTTTGGTAATGCCGAAGCAAGTTGATAGTAACGTTTCGTAGTATCGGGTCGTATAATAAAAAGACTGTCATTGTCAATTATAACATTGTAATAATTATCTCCTTTTTCATCCTCAATCAGTGCTGCAATAGATTCCCCCTCAAAATTCAATTTTATGGAGGTTCCAGACCAAAATAATGCTGCACCCTTCACTTTTGATGAATCTATTCTGCCAGCATATTCAATTTGTGAATTTGAATACTCCACCAATAACGCTGGTTTAGTTGAGCAGGAAATTACCAGTGCTAGGGCTAAAAGTAAAAGGATTTTACGGTAAAATTTTATCATTGTTTTTATACGGT
>JADWMI010000414.1 GCA_015767395.1 Bacteroidota bacterium
AATTATCAAAATGGGCTGCGTTTGCTCGAAACGAACAATTTTAAAAGAAATTCGCAGGATTATAATTTTCGATTGGGAACAGATTTCTTTCTATCCCAACATCATACGCTTGGGGTATTGATTAACGCAAACGAAGGAAAAACCTACCGAAATTCACTGTCCAAAATTCAAATTTCAAACCAAAACACCCCAAAACAAATAGATAGCCTTTTGGTGGTAAACGGAACATCAAATGCAAATAGCTCAAGACAGACCTATAATTTCAATTATTTGTTTGAAAATGAAAACGGACAACGACTGAACATTGATTTAGATTATGGCAAATATCGCAATGCATCGAAACGGTTTCAGCCCAACCAATATTTTAATAACAGAAATGAATTGTTGTTGGAAGCAATCAGCCAAATCGATGCACCTACAGAAATTGATATTTATACGTTTAAAATTGATTATGAACATAAAATTTGGGGCGGTACGCTGGGTATTGGTTCAAAAATCAGTAAAATTGATACTGATAATACCTACCTGTTTTATGATGAAACCAACGGCATTTTTGAGCTAAACAATAACCGTTCCCGATTATTTGAGTATACCGAAAATGTCTTTGCCAATTACCTTAATTATTCAAAACAGATTTCCGACAAATGGAATCTTTCGTTAGGCTTAAGAGCTGAGAAAACAAATGCCAATGGCGATTTAGAGGCCTTTGTCACCGAATTGGACGAACCGCCAGTAAAACTGGATTATTTAAACTGGTTTCCAAGTTTAGGGTTGACATGGCAAGCAAGTGAAAACAACAACTTTTCCTTAAATTATGGTCGCCGAATAAATCGTCCTAATTATCTTTTGTTGAATCCGTTTAAAGACCAAATAACACAATTGTCTTTTGAAAAAGGAAATCCGTTCTTGCGTCCTGAAATCGCGAGCAACCTTGAAATAGGGTATTACTATTTATCCAAATACAATTTCAAGATCTTTTATAGCAGCACTAAGGATAAAATAACCTCTTTGATCGGGCCGGAAGAAAACGACCCTAGAGCAACTTTTAGCACTTATGAGAATCTTGGACGACAAACGGTTTTTGGTTTTAATTCTAACATATCGATAACTGTCAATAATTGGTTGAAAACCTATTTTAATTTAAACACTTCATATATCGATAATCAGGCAAATTTTGGTGATGATGCCATTATTGCCCTACAGATTTTTTCATATAAGATTTATTCGCAGAATTTTTTTAAATTGGGCAATGGGTTTAATGCCGAAATTTCATGGTATTACAATGGCCCGAATATCTTTGGTGGTAATTTTAAAATGAAGCCCAATTGGAGTATGGACGTGGGCTTACAACGGAAATTTATAAATGAAAATTTGAACGTTCGTCTTGTTGCAACCGATATTTTTTATCAACGTGGTTTTGAGGGCGTTGCCAATTTTGACGGTCTGACCTACACAGGAAGTGGACGAAGGGATAGTAGAAGGGTAAGCATAAATTTGTCCTATTATTTTGGAAACCAAAACTTGAAATCCCGAAATCGCAATCAAGGCTTGGAAAACGAACAAAAAAGAATTGAATAGTGAAACTTACATTTCAAAAAATACTAAAACTTGAGCCATTATTGCATGTACTTTTTTGGTGCCTTGTTTTGCTATACCCCTATATAAGGTTATTAAGCCTGGAAGGTGGTTATTCAATGGGTCTGTTGCACGAATTGGTCAGTTTGTTTTTTAATATGATTCCCGTTTATATGATGTACTTGTGGTTTTTTTCAGTGGAGAACAAAAAGAAATTCGCGCCTTTTATATTATTATTTTTTATAGGAATTTCTTATTTAGAATTCTACATCGATGGCTATTTTCATTCGGGCGTCAATCATAATTATTGGGCAGGAATGCTAACCAATGTTATAAGGTATACTTCTATGACCATTTTGTTTTTTGCAGTTTACTCTTTAAAACAATTATATCTAAAACAGCAAGAACTAGATGTGGCGACAGTCAGAAATCAGGAGGCAGAATTACGGGTGTTGAAAGGGCAAATAAATCCACATTTTTTATTCAATACCCTGAATACTATTTATTCAAGTGCTTTGGAAAAGGATGATAAAACACCTGATTTGATCCTAAAACTTTCAGATAGTTTTAGGTATATTCTTACCGAAGGACAGAAAAATCAGGTGCCTTTAAAAAAGGAAATACGACATATAAAGGACTATATTAATTTACAGGAAGAACGCCTATCCAGCAAAATCTTAGTCAATTGGTCGGAAGATATTGATGATTATGAACAAAAAATACCGCCGTTGCTATTTATTTCGTTGGTGGAAAATGCCTTTAAATATAGCAGTATGCTAAAAGGTGAAGGCCATTTGATTCTTTTAAAAATACAAGCGATAGAAGGGGAAGTTACTTTTTACGTAGAAAATCCGTTTAAAGAAAATACAGAAAACGAATTGGATACTGCGTGGAAAGAAAGTGGTATAGGGCTTGAAAATACCAAAAAGAGGTTACAGCTGCTGTACCCAAATAGACATAGAATGGAAATCGATAAAAAAGGCAAAACATTCAAAGTTCTGCTAACCATAGAATTATGATTAAGTGTTTAATCTTAGAA
>JADWMI010000415.1 GCA_015767395.1 Bacteroidota bacterium
GCGTAAAAGCTTAGGCTATTTTATTTATTAAATACCACCATAAATTAAACCCTATTTAAAGTTTACTTCGACCTTTATTTATCATTAAATGATTGCTAAATCAACATATTTCATCCCAAATAAAACGGCAATGTTAAATTACTAATTGAATAAATTAGAACAGAACTTATTAACATTTAGTATAGTTCCTTAAATACAGAAAAAAGATTGTTGTTTAAACCATAGAGTTTAAAGAGAAACTGATTTTTTTTAGAAGTGTTTGGTGTTCATAAGAGGTGTTTAGATTAAACGATTAATTAGTCTTTTTTGGGTATTTTTGCTGCTTAAATTTTTATCCCAAAACAATGAAAAAACGAATTACAATTTTTGCTTTTTTTGCAGCTTTTACGCTAAGTGCCCAAAATTTCCAAGGTCATTATGATTTTGAAAGGGAACATGTTACTTTAACTTTTGAAATGTTTAAGCCAGATAAGTTTGGAAATACATTTACATTTATTGATTTTGATTTTAATGCTGATGCCGGTATAAGCCAAGCTTATTTTGAACTTGCAAGAGTTTTAAAAACTGAAAAAATGCCAATTGGTTTACATGTGGAATTTAATGGTGGTTTAGGAACATTTAATGCTGGTGAGAGTCTAGGAGGTTATACAATAAACAATGCATGGATAATTGGTGCCAATTATGGTAAGTCTAATGCCGTTTGGGGATTCTCAACCTATGCAGGTTATAAAGCATTTAAAGATGCTGATAAAGGAAATTATCAAGTAACAGGAACTTGGTATTGGAACATTTTGAAAGATAAATTAACCTTTTCTGGATTTGCTGACCTGTGGTCTGAAAATGGGTTAAGTGAAAAAACAGTGTTTTTAACGGAGCCTCAATTGTGGTACCATTTGAATAAGTCGTTTTCTGTAGGTGGCGAAATTGAGTTTTCAAACAATTTTGCAGGTTACAATGAATTTAAAACAAGGCCAACATTAGCCGTTAAATGGAATCTCTAGTAAACAAATAAATTATGTTAGACAAATATTTTAAAATAACAGAAAATAAATCCACCCTTAGAACGGAGATTATTGCAGGAATTACAACATTTATGACAATGGTGTATATTTTAGCGGTAAATCCAAGTATTTTAAGTGCCACTGGGATGGATAAAGATGCCGTATTTACAGCAACAGCTTTATCTGCAGTAGTAGCAACTTTAGTAATGGCGTTGGTTGCGAAATTACCTTTTGCCTTGGCACCAGGTATGGGATTGAATGCCTTTTTTGCTTTTACGGTAGTTTTAGGAATGGGCTATTCCTGGGAATTTGCTTTAACAGCAGTATTTTTAGAGGGTATTGTATTCTTAATTTTAACAGCATTTAATGTACGCGAATTAATCGTAAATTCTATTCCTCTAAATTTAAAGCATGCCGTTTCTGTTGGTATTGGTTTATTTATTGCTTTTATTGGTTTGAAAGGAACAGGCTTAATTGTTGACAATCCTGCTACTTTAGTTAGTTTAGGAGATATGAAAAACCCGGCAGTATTAGTTGGTTTGGCAGGAATAATTGTGATTGGTGTTCTTTTAGTAAAAAAAGTAAAAGGAGCTATTTTAATTGGAATTCTAATCTCTACTTTAATTGGCTTATTTGTAGGTGTTACCATAATTCCAGAAGGATTCACGTTTGTGAGTTTACCACCATCAATTGAACCCATCTTTTTTAAGTTCGATTTCTCTCAAGTATTTACATTTGATATGTTAATTGTTTTATTTACATTTCTATTTGTTGATATGTTTGATACCGTTGGAACATTAGTAGGAGTTTCTTCTAAAGCAGGAATGTTAGATGAGCAGGGTAGAGTGCCAAGAGTAAAACAAGCTTTATTTGCAGATTCAATTGGAACTTTTGTAGGTGCTATTTTGGGGACTTCAACAGTTACAACTTATGTTGAAAGTGCTGCAGGTGTTGCTGAAGGTGGAAAAACAGGTATGACAGCCTTAACAGTGGCCATAATGTTCGCTTTGTCATTGTTTTTTGCACCCTTATTTATGATTATTCCAGCAGCTGCCACGGCACCTGCATTGGTAATTGTAGGATTGTTTATGATCACACCAATTACTAAAATAAATTTGGATGATTATACAGAAGCTATTCCAGCGTTTTTTACTATTATAATGATGCCTTTAACCTATAGCATTGCTGAAGGTATTGTATTCGGGATGCTTTCTTATGTATTATTGAAAGTCCTAACGGGTAAGTATAAAGAAATAAAGCCTGTTATGTATGTAATAGCAGCTTTGTTTGTTATTAAATTTATGATCTAAATAAATTTTTATATATAATAAAAAAGGCTTTTTGATAATTCAAAAAGCCTTTTTTAATGGGAGTAGGTTGTTTATTATGATTTTGCTTTTGGCAATACCAAGTTCAATATAACACCTACAATTGAAGCCAATCCAATGCCTGCCAATGAAAAATTTCCATAACTAATTTGTGCACCTCCAATACCAACAGTTAAAATAATAGAAACAATAACCTGATTTCTTGTAATGGAAAAATCGGTTTTAGCATCTACTAAAGTTTTAATACCTATACTAGCAATCATTCCAAAAAGCAACAACATGA
>JADWMI010000118.1 GCA_015767395.1 Bacteroidota bacterium
TTTTTAACCACTTGGTACCCTCTTAATTTTGAAAGTAAAATAAAAGGAAGGCGAATATTGTTTGATGACATATTACCGCTATTTGAAAAATTACCTTCCATATTTAAAAAAGAAATTTTAGGTTATTCAGAAAATGAGATACCTATTTATAAAATATCAATAGGTTCTGGTCCTAAAAAAATATTGAGTTGGTCTCAAATGCACGGAAATGAAAGCACAGGAACCAAAGCCTTGTTTGATTTATTTATTTTTTTTAAATCAAATGATTTAGAAGCAAAAAATATAAGCAATCAAATTCTAGCCAATTGCACATTAGAATTTATAGTTTTATTAAACCCTGATGGAGCAATAAAGTTCACAAGAGAAAATGCTAACAATATCGATTTAAATAGGGATGCCGTAGATAGAAAAGCTATTGAAAGTAAGCTACTACGTAATACACTTGATAAATTCAAGCCACATTATTGCTTTAATTTACATGACCAGCGCAGTATTTTTAATGTCAAAGGAACTGAAAACCCTGCTACAATTTCTTTTTTAGCACCTTCGGAAGATCTAGAAAGAACTATAACTGAAGGTAGAAAACAAACAATGAACGTAATTGTTTCCATGAATGCATTGTTACAAAAATTGATTCCAAATCAAATAGGGAGATATACTGATGAGTTTTATCCTACGGCCACTGGAGATAATTTTCAAAAACTAGGGTATAACACTGTACTAATTGAAGCTGGCCATTTTAAGAATGACTATGAGAGAGAAATAACTAGAATGTATAATTTTTTCGCGATTTTACAAGGAATTTATTTTATTGCTACCGATTCAGATGATTCAAATCACACACCTTATTATAATATTCCTAATAATGACAATAAATTTTTGGATATAATATATAATAATGTAGTGATTGATGGAAATAATAAAAAATCTATTGTAGATATAGGTATTCAATTGAAATTCAAAGTATTAAACAACGAACTTGTTGATTATGAATACATTGAGCAAAAAGGAGATTTAACAAACTACCATACTTACAATCGTATAAATAAGGAGAATATTAGTATTTTGGATTTAAAATTATCAAATTCGTAAATTTTATGTTTGATTTTCAATAAATTTTAATAAATTTGTATATTATTTAACAAATACACATCATGAAAAAATTCGTGCTCGATGAAGTTGATCATCAAATATTAGATATTTTAATAGAAAATGCAAGAACTCCATTTACAGATATTGCAAAAAAATTAGTAGTTTCAGCTGGAACAATTCATGTTCGAGTTAAAAAAATGGAAGATGAAGGGATTATAAAAGGGTCTACTTTAACGCTTGATTATGAAAAAATGGGTTACTCATTTATTTCTCACGTTGGAATTTACCTTGAGAAGACTTCAAAAACTAAGATTGTAATTAATGAATTAAAGCAAATACCTAATGTAACGGTTGCCTTTATTACAGCTGGGAAATTTAATATATTCTGTAAAATTAGAGCTCGTGACACAACACATGCCAAAGAAATAATTTTTGAAATTGATGATATTGATGGGGTTTCAAGAACTGAAACTATGATTTCTTTGGAAGAAAGCATCAATGATAAAACAAGGTTAATGCATTCGATTTTTAAAGAACTTTAAGCTTAGCTTATAAAAATATTTTGTTAAACACCTTAGTAATAAATTTCTAAGGTGTTTTTTTTGGCTTCTAACTTTATTAGTATATTTGACTATACATTATAAAATGAGAGCAGAAAATAGTATAATTGGAGGAATAACATTCAATCGAGAAAATTATTCGGATAAGCAGCTGATTGAATTGTACCAAGCGCTTTTAAAACCGAGGATTATTGAAGAGAAGATGCTCATTCTTCTGCGCCAAGGTAAAATTTCAAAATGGTTTTCAGGGATTGGACAAGAAGCCATTTCTGTTGGCGTAACTAAATCGTTGGCTTTTGATGAGTACATTTTACCTTTACACCGTAATTTAGGTGTTTTTACTTCAAGAAATATTCCTTTGCATCAACTTTTTTCTCAATGGCAAGGAAAATTAAACGGTTTCACAAATGGCCGAGATCGTTCATTTCATTTTGGAACACACCAATATAATATAATAGGAATGATTTCCCATCTTGGGCCTCAACTTGGAGTTGCTAATGGAATCGCTTTGGGAAATTTATTAAAAAAAGAATCCAAAGTTACAGCTGTTTTTACGGGGGATGGAGGTACAAGTGAAGGTGACTTTCATGAAGCCTTAAACATTGCCGCTGTTTGGAGTTTACCTGTGCTATTTTGTGTAGAAAACAACGGATATGGTTTGTCAACGCCATCGAGTGAACAATTTAAATGTCAGAACATAGCAGATAAAGGTATTGGTTATGGTATGGAAAGCCATATTATTGATGGAAATAATATTTTAGAAGTTCATACAAAAATAAGTGAAATAGCGACGAGCGTTAGAAAGAATCCACGTCCAATTTTAATTGAATTTAGAACCTTTAGGATGAGAGGCCATGAAGAGGCTAGTGGCAATAAATATGTTCCACATAATTTGATAGAAGATTGGACACAAAAAGATCCCGTAGATAATTTTTATTCGTTTTTAAAAAGAGAAAAAATTATTTCTGAAGATCTTAATGTATTAATCAAAGAAGATATTTTTCATGAAGTAAGTGAACATTTAACAATTTCTTTTAATGAGGGAGCTATAAAATCGACCATAAAAAATGAATTGACAGATGTATATAAACACTTTAATTATATTGAAAAAAAACCATCAATTAAAACTTCAAATATTCGATTTGTTGATGCTATATCACAAGGTCTTGAGCAAAGTTTAGAACGCTCAAACAACCTAGTAATTATGGGGCAGGATATAGCGGAATATGGTGGTGTTTTTAAAATCACAAAAGGCTTTTTAGAAAAATTCGGGAAAGAAAGAATTAGAAACACACCCATTTGTGAATCGGGTATCATTGAAGCAGCATACGGCCTTTCTGTTAAGGGCTACAAATCTGTGGTAGAGCTCCAATTCTCAGATTTTATTACTTCCGGATTTAATCCAGTAATAAACTTATTGGCTAAATCATATTACAGATGGGGGCAAAGTGCTGATATTGTATTAAGAATGCCTTGTGGGGCGGGTATAGGCGCTGGTCCATTTCATAGTCAGACAAATGAAGCTTGGTTTACAAAAACGCCAGGATTAAAGGTTGTTTACCCCGCATTTCCATATGATGCAAAGGGCTTATTGGCTACTGCTATTGAAGATGAAAACCCAGTAATGTTTTTTGAACACAAAGCATTGTACCGAACAATTTATCAGAATGTTCCTGATAATTATTATACCATCCCATTTGGGAAAGCAGCTGTCGTGACTGAAGGATTTGATATTTCAATTATTTCTTATGGATTAGGAGTTCATTGGGCGCTGAACGAAATTGAGAAAAATCATATCTCAGCAGATTTGATTGATTTAAGAACATTACAACCTTTAGATACGGAGTCTATTTACCAATCTGTTAGAAAAACAGGGAAAGTCTTAATATTACAAGAAGACAGTCTTTTTGGAGGGATTGCGTCTGATATTTCAGCCTTAATAAATGAAAATTGCTTTGAATACCTAGATGCGCCTATAAAAAGAGTAGGTAGTTTGGAAACGCCAATTCCATTCGCTAAAAATTTAGAAAAACTGTATTTACCTATTGATAGACTACACGATGAAATCATAAATCTTCTCAACTATTAACCAGCCAACTGATTTTTATCATCTAAAAAAATCAGGATAAATCATAACTTACACAATCATTGATTGCTAATATTATGATTTTAACTGAAAAAACTTCGTTTTATAAGGTTTGCTTTGATTCCATGAAGCTAGGTATTCTGGTGTTTGACAAGCATAAAAATATAGTACTTGCAAACAATCCTTCATCGCAAATTTTTGGATATAGAAGCAAAGTTATTTTTGAAAGGAAAATAGATGTTTTAATTCAGAACTCAAGTCTTCTTGATGAATTTATTACAAACCCACAAAAAAAAATATTCAAATCCCCCATTAACCTTACTGGTATTAAACAAAATAAAGAGCTGATATTTATTGAGGTTAATTTTGGGAAAATCGAGTATGAAGGTGAATTTTATTACAAAGCTTTAATTTCAGATATTAGTCTTAGAAAAAAAGAAGAGGAAAAAATTAACTGCTTAAATGTACAATTAGAAGAAGAAGTAAAGCTTCGGAATTTTGAACTCGTAAAGGTTATAGAACAATTAAAAAAATCGTTGAGCAAAGAAAAAGAATTAAACAATTTAAAAACCAAATTTATAACCTTAGCATCACACGAGTTTAAAACACCGCTAAGTGCTATACTTTCATCGGCCCAATTAATGGATAAATATGCCGATCTAGAAAATATTGAAAAACAAAAAGAACATTTAGAAAAGGTGAAAATAATGGTGAGTCGTTTAAATGGAATGCTCGATGATTTTTTAAATTTAGAAAATATAGAAATGGGCATTATAAAACCGGACTTTAGTTTTTTTAAAATAAGCCATTTGGCGAATCATATTTCTCAAGATACAACACCGTTTTTAGGAAAAAATCAAACCTTAACATTCGACATTATTAATGATGATACCATTTACCACGACAAAAAAATAATCAATATTATTTTAACAAATTTATTGTACAACGCCATTAAATATTCCAATGAAAACAGCATCATTAAAATTGCGATAAGAACAAATGCGGATCATATTTATTTCAGTGTAAAAGACAACGGTATTGGAATTCCTAAAAATGAACAGAACTTAATATTTAATCGGTTTTTTAGAGCTAAAAACGCTTTGTATTACCCAGGAACAGGCATCGGTTTAAATATTTCAAAAGGGTATATAAACAATTTAAATGGAAATATTTCCTTTGAAAGTACCATAAACAAAGGGACTACTTTTAATGTTCAATTGCCAAAAATTTATTGCCATGAAAAAAAAGGTATTGTTAATTGAAGACGATAAAATAGTAAGAGAAAATACTTCTGAAATTTTAGAATTGGCGAACTATCATATTGAAATTGCAGAAAATGGAAAAATAGGGGTTGCAAAGGCAAAAACCTTTAAGCCCGACATTATTATTTGTGATATTTTAATGCCTGTTCTAGATGGCTATGGCGTGCTTCAAATTGTATCAAAAATACCTGAATTAGAACATATTCCTTTTATTTTTTTAACAGCAAAAACACATCATGAAGATTTAAGAAAAGGAATGGAGTTAGGCGCTGATGATTACTTATACAAACCTTTTGAAGAGTCTGAATTATTAAGAGCAATTGACAGTAGATTGAAAAGGGTAGAAGTCTTTGAACACAAAGCGCAGCTAAAAGAACCAAATAAAGAAAGTAGTCAAAAGAATTTAAAAAGCATTAAAAATATTGATCAGTTTTTAGCCAAGAAAAGGGTTTTTAAATATAAAAAAGATGAAACCATTTATTGTGAAGACACAAAAAGCTACCAAATTTTTTTAATGAAATCAGGATTGGTTAAAACCTACAAAACCAATGAGCTAGGAAAAGAATTTAACACCGGTTATTATAGCAAAGAGCAATATTTTGGTTACGTTGCATTTGTTAAAAACATACCACATTTTGAAAACGCGAAGGCCGTTACATCAACACAGCTATACAAAATTGAGAGAGAAGAAATCACAGCCATCATAAACAATAACCACCATATAATATATTCTTTTATCGACCTACTTGCTAATGAATTGTACACTACAAAAGAACAGTTTTTATCTTTGGCTTATGGTTCAGTTAGGAACAAAACTGCTATAACACTTCTATATTTATTAGAAAAATATCCTTTAAAATCTGAAAATGAAATTTACATTGATCGTTTTAATTTAGCAAATTCTATAGGAATTGCAAAAGAGACTTTGACAAGAACCTTACACGATTTTAAAGATGAAAAATTAATTGAAGTAACCACCAAAGGAATACGAATAATAAACAAAGATAAACTACTTAAAGTAAACTAAATAGTTTCCTTTCTTGACGAGAATCATTTTTTCTAATGATGAGGGTCATTGCAAAGCATTTTATATTCAAATAATTTAGCTTCATCAATAAGAAGTTTAATTAAATAGTATAAAATTATGACACTTGTAAAGTTTAACAGACGTTTTCCTTTATTTGATCAAATGTTTCCTGAAATTTTAGATACAGACTCATTATTGAACAAAAATTTAATTTTAGAAGACAATTGGATCCCAGCAATTAATGTAAAAGAAAACACTAACAATTTCGATATCGAAGTTGCGGCTCCAGGTTTTTCAAAAGAAGATTTTGAAGTAACCATTTCCGATAACATTTTATGTGTTTCGGCTGAAAACAAAAAAATCACTAAAGAAAAAGAAGAAGATTACAGTAGACAAGAGTTTTTCTACAGCTCTTTTAAACGAACATTTACTTTGCCAAAAAGTATTGATTTTAGTAAAAAGATTAAAGCTAAGTATGAAAACGGTGTTCTTAGAATTCATTTAGACAAATTAGATATTTTAAAAAGTGAAGAACACAAGAAAGTGATTGAAATTAAGTAATCTTCTAATGAGTCCGAGGGGTTTATGAGAATATACTCCTCGGATTCTATTAAATTTAAAAAAAATAAATATGAAACGAATAATTCCAAAGCAAAAAACAGCAATCTTTAATAACGGTATAGACGATTTACTTCTTCAAACAAAAAAATGGACTTCAGAAATTAATTTCATTAAAATTGAACAACATTTTTTAGAAGAAATACTTTCAGAACACATACTTGGTTTATGTGAAACGGACAATTATCAAAAAGCCAAATTATTAATGAATGGATTAGCTCATGAAATAAAATTGGGTGATGAATTAATTAATGACATTAAGGATCACAGCGTAAATTTAGCTTTGTTAATTGAAAATATTTATTTAAAAAGAGAAGATAATTTTAGAAATCATCAGAAACACCTAAAATCTGAAGTAAACAATTACATAGATAATTTTAAATATTTAAAAGAACAAGTATTTGAATTGGTATTATTTATAATGAAAAAGGAAAAGGAGAAAAAATTATTGGTTAAGCAATAAATACTAATAATTTAAGTCGTTTTCGAAATTTGATTCTTTGAAATATTGTATCATAAATGAAGTATTATTAAAAGTTGAGTTAATTTATTTGGGGTGAGGTTAATTTGATTTT
>JADWMI010000416.1 GCA_015767395.1 Bacteroidota bacterium
TTAAATGAACAAGGTACAGGCATAGGGTTAAATATTGTAAAATCGCATTTAGAAAACTTAGGTGGTAACATCTATTTTAAAAGTAAAGAAAATAAAGGCTCCGTTTTTACTTTTGAATTACCCTTAATCTATGAAAAATGAAAAAAATATTATTAATAGAAGATGACAAATCTGTTCGAGAAAACACTGCCGAACTGTTAGAGTTGGCGAACTATAAAGTAGTTACGGCAAATAACGGGAAAATTGGGTTGGCGGTTGCAAAAAATCAGCTACCAGATTTAATTATTTGCGATATTATGATGCCCGAACTAAATGGTTACGGCGTGTTACAAATATTGTACAAAGATCCAATTACAAAACAGATTCCATTTATTTTTTTATCGGCAAAAACAGAACACAAAGATATTAGAAAAGGAATGAATTTAGGCGCAGATGACTATATCACAAAACCTTTTGATGAATCAGAATTATTTAGTGCTATTGAAAGCAGGTTGGCTAAAGTTGCTATTATTAGAGAAAATATGGATCTTAACGCTACAAGTGAAACCAATGTAGTTTTTGATAAGGAAATTAAAAATTTAAAGCATCTTAAAAATTATTTCTATAAAAATGTTGAAGAGTATTCCTATCAACCAGGTGAAATGATATATCAAGAAGGTGATAATTCTAACTATATTTTTTTAATTCAAAGTGGTATTGTAAAAACATATAAAATTGATGAACAAGGAAAAGAATTAATTACGGGACTGCATAAAGAAGAAGATTTTTTTGGTTTCACCTCTTTTACACATAACATTCCTTATCAAGAATTTGCTACTTCAATAGAAGACTCAAAAGCATTGCGTTTAACCAAAAGTGATTTAAAACATGTTTTAGAGGAATACCCTAATTTAACCATTGAATTGGTTGATTATCTTACAGGTAATGTTTCTGAATTTAAAGATCAGTTGCTGCAAATGGCCTATAGCTCAGTTCGCAAAAAAACGGCCAATACAATTCTTCAGTTTACCAAAAAAATGAAAAAGCATACCAATGAAAATATTAAAATTTCAAGAAGCGATTTGGCTAGTATTGCCGGTATTGCTACAGAAACTTTTATAAGAACCTTGTCCGATTTTAAAAAAGAAGGTGTTATTAAGATTAAAGGAAATAACATTGAAATTATTGATATTGATAAATTAAAAAAAATGAATTAACAGCGTCTATAGGTCCCGATTGATTTATATCATTTTGAACTTGAACATTCTATATTAAATTAGATAATAATTCTAATTATATATTAAAAATGAAACAGATATTAATTCCAACCGACTTTTCAAAAAATTCTTGGAACGCAATTGAATATGCATTGGCATATTTTAACAATACACCTTGTGATTTTTATCTACTCCATGTTACCTTAATTCCTAGTTATGGAGCTAGTGAATTTCCAATAATTGCTTCAGCTGAAGTAATAGACAAAACAATGTTAAAACAAGGAAAAACGGCCTTGAAAAAATTAGTTGAAAAAATTAGAAAGAAAGGTGCAAACCCTCATCATAATTTTCACATTGTAAATTCTTACAATTATTTTATTGATGCAGTAAAAGAACAAATTGAAGAAAAATATATAGATTTAATTGTAATGGGTACCAAAGGAGCTACAGGTTTAAGCGAAATAATACTTGGAAGCAATACGGGGGATTTAATTACACAGGTAAAATGCCCAGTGCTAATAGTTCCTGAAAAAGCTGTTTTTAGTGTGCCGGATGAAATTGCTTTTCCAACCGATTATAATATTTTTTATCCAACTGCTATCTTGGATAGCATTGTAGAAATTGCTAAAATGTACAAATCGGCCATTAGAATTTTGCACATTGCAAAAAAAGATGAAAATCTAACTGCATTTCAATTAGATAATAAAGCCTATTTACATGACTTTTTTATTGATAAGCGGCATAGTTTTCATAGAATCACAAACAAAAAAATTGAGGCAGGTGTACAATGCTTTGTTGAAAGTAGAAATATAAATATGATAATTATGATTGCAAAAAACATCAATCTTTTTCAACGTATTTTATTTAGGCCAACTGTTGAAGAGATTAGTTATCATATTGATATTCCCTTTTTAGTTTTACACGATCAAAACAGTTAAATTATGGAAGATATATCATTTTTTTTGGCGAAATTCTGGGGTTGGTATTTAATCATCTTTTTTACCATATTAAGTTTTAACCCAAAAAGAATCTTACAACTTTTAAAAGATTTACAAGATCAAAAATTTGTAATTTTAATATCGTTTACAGCCATAATTATTGGACTTTTAAACATACTTACGCATAATATTTGGGAAGCTGATTGGCGTTTGCTAATTACACTTATTGGCTGGACTTCTCTTATTATTGGATTGTCGTTATTTATTTTTCCAGCCCGAACCTCTAAAGTTTTAGAAAATTTCAATGTTAAATTTGTGCAGCTAATGTATATGTTACTGCTTATAATTGGAGTGTTTTTATTAAATAAAGGATATGGCATTCTATTTAATTAAATAATAAAAATGACTACAATCATTATTCAAATTGATGTAAATCATTTCAATTATGAATAGAGGCTACTACTTTT
>JADWMI010000417.1 GCA_015767395.1 Bacteroidota bacterium
CCATTATTTTGAAGCGCAGCGGCAATTCGAAAATTACTTTCCTTTATAGCATTATCTGGGAGTCCAACAAGATGGTAGCCTATACCTTTATCGACGTTGACCTCAACAGTAACTGTTGTTGCTTCTACACCAAAGACAGCACTACCAAATACTTTTTTAAGCATAAATTGATTTTGATTAAAAGTAAGAAAAAATAACAAATAATATTTGAAATACGAATAGTGCAGTTTTGTAATCAAGGATTTTCGTTGTACACGCCGTACGAGCTATTATCTATTCACGTTGTTATGGACTTTATATTGGTAAAACAAAATATTTATTGCTTTTATGTTAATGCATTTTTATCTTTCTAGAGATAAAATGTTCTAATTTTGTTTTGTTGAAAAGAATTTTTAAAGTGGTAAGCATCACAACAATCCATAAAACGCCAGAAACTAAAAATCCCAGCGCATTACTCTCTAACAAAACTCCCAAATATAATGAAAGTGCAATTGCTCCAAATACTAAACCAATACTAACAATCAAGAACCCAAAAGTTAAATTCACTAGTGATGAAACAGCTGAAGATACTTTAGCTACAAACGTGTCAATACCAATTTGTAATTGTCCTTTGATATAATTTCTACTTTGCAGAACAAGTTTTTCTACCGTATCAATGCCAACATATTTAAAAAAATCTAACAAATATTGTATGACTTTTTTTGATTGTTCATCCTGTTTTAAGTCTTTTTCTAGTGTTCTTTCTGCTGCTTTTAATGATTCTAAAAGAATGGCTTTTGTTGCTTGGTTTATCATATAATTATTATTTAGGCTTCAACTTATTTTCATTCTAACAAGAAATCAAAATTAATTCTGATATTAATATGTAAAAAGTATTTTAAATACATCTGTTTGATTTCATTTTATAAGATACGTTAAAATCTTTTTTTAATAAAATTAAGTCGCTATATTTGGTAAGGTATAACGCATCTTAAATGATTTCAGTAGAAGACGCCATTCGTATTGTTAAAGACAATACAACACAAACTCATAATTTTGAAAAAAAAATAGTTTCAGAGGCTTTGGATTTCGTTTTATATGAAGACGTTATTTCTCCCATTAATATGCCTCCTTTTCGCCAATCAGCAATGGATGGTTATGCCCTTTGTTTGCATGAGGAATCCTTCTACAACATTATAAGCGAAGTAAAGGCAGGTGACAATTTTCAACCTACATTAAAAGAAGGTGAAGCTGTTCGAATTTTTACTGGAGCACCTGTTCCAGATTCGGCAAATACTGTAATCATGCAAGAAAAAACAAGTCTTGAAAACGGTTTTTTGAGAATTGAAGCAATCGCATCGCTTAACGAAAATATAAGACCTTTAGGAGAACAGGTTTTAAAAAATCAAATAGCTCTTAAAAAAGGATCCTTTTTAACTCCTGCTGCAATAGCATTTATAACTTCATTGGGCATCACAGATATTTCAGTTTATAAAAAACCTACGGTTGCAATTGTTGTAACTGGAAATGAACTTGCTGAAGCTGGTACTGATCTAAATTATGGACAGATTTATGAAAGCAATGCATTAATGTTATGTTCTGCCTTACATCAAGCAGGTTTTAAAAATGTATCTACATATAAAGTGGACGATAATTATGAAAACACCGTTCGTTTGCTAGGTCAAGTTATTTCAAACTATGATGTGATTTTAGTGTCAGGAGGAATTTCGGTTGGAGATTATGATTTTGTTGGTAAAGCTCTTAACGAATTAGGCATAGAACCATTGTTTTACAAAGTCAAACAAAAACCTGGAAAACCACTTTTCTTTGGCAAAAATGAAGAAAAAATTATATTTGCCCTTCCTGGAAATCCAGCAGCAGCTTTGAGTTGCTTTTATATTTACGTGCTAATTGCATTAGAGAGATTATCTGGAAACACCTTGTTTTCATTACATAGATTAAAGGCATTTTCAGTTTCAGATTTTATTAAAAAAGGAGATAGAGCGCAATTTTTAAAGGCTATTTACAATAACGGAACTGTTGAAATTTTAGAAGGACAAAATTCTTCCATGCTACATACATTTGCTTTAGCAAATGCCTTGGTCTACCTGCCAGAAACATCTGGTTCTATAATTAAAAATGATGTCGTTGAAGTCATATTACTTCCAATAAACTAATACGTATGAAATACAAAATTAAAAGTCGAATATGGATTGAAGCAGATGGTAATATTCTACTTGGTGAAGGCAGAGTGAGTTTATTAAAAGCTATTGAAGCTACAGGCTCTTTAACTAAAGCTTCGAAATCTTTAGGCATGTCGTACAAAAAAGCATGGTCATTGATTGATGCTGTGAACAAGCGCGCCGAAAAACCTGTAACAATCACAAATATTGGAGGCAAAGGTGGTGGTGGTGCTACCTTAACACCTTATGGAAAATCTTTGGTAAATACTTTTGAAACTATAAACAAAAATTGTTGGGTATTTTTAGACAAACAAATTGCGAAATCAACTATTTGATGCTTCTTGAGACTCAACATATCTGGCTATTTTTGATAATTCTTCCAATTGTTGCGTTTTTATACGCAAGTGTTGGTCATGGTGGCGCAAGTGGTTATCT
>JADWMI010000418.1:0-1294 GCA_015767395.1 Bacteroidota bacterium
GGTATCTTTGTATTCATAATAAAATAAGTTATAGTCATGAAAAAAGCATTGAAAGAAATAAAACAAGGACAAGGTCTCGGTGTTTTAAAATTTGGAATGAGTAGGTCAGAAGTGAAACTACTATTAGGTGAGCCTTCTTTTATTGATGAATATTCACATTCAGATAGTGTAAATGATTTAACAGAATCATGGGAATATGACGATTTAGCATTGTCCATTAGTTTTGATGAAGAGGAAAAATGGAGACTCACAATGATGTCGGTTACTGCTGATTTTTACGAATTAGAAGGGGAATCATTAATTGGTTTAAATGAAGAAAAGATACAACAAGTACTGACTTCTTTAGAATTTGACGATATAGGATTAGAAGACTGTTCAGAAATTGAAGGTGAGGATCATAAAGTAATTGAAATTGAAGAGAAATCTATGAATTTTTGGTTTATAGATGGTGTTTTGGATGAAATTCAATGGTCACCGCTATTTATTGATGATGATACCATTCAATGGCCATAGAAATTGATAGTTTAATCGTTGGTGGTAGCATAAATTAAAAGAAAAACTTAATGAATATACTTCAAAAGAAGTTGAATCAAGAATTAAAAAAGAATCTCTCCTTTTGGCAAAAAAGAGTGATTAATTCAGAGACGAACCATATTTTTTCGGAGGTTTCCATTAATGGAATTCCAAATACTTCAGCTACATTAGGTGCGATGTATTTAAGTAGAATACTCTATGGTTCTTCCATGGCTTGTAACCTTTTAGAGACAGATTCGTATAGAGGCTTGGCAGATATCAGTTACAATTGTTTAAAACAATTTAAGAATCCGAAAGGAGGCTATTATTGGTCAAAAGATGTTTCTAATTTTCTAATTCATGATGCGGATAATACAAACATGGCGCAGGCTTTTGTACTCTACGGATTGGTGGCGTATGCTAAATTAAATCCGAGTTTAGTGATAGATGAGGTTATTGAAAAACAATTTAACTTTATTACAAATACTTTATATGACAGTGAGAATGGAGGCTATATTGATGGTTTTGATGAAAATTGGATTCTAGGAGAAAATTCTACGAAAGCTCTAGGAACGCACCTTCACCTATTAGAGGCATTTGTGAAGTTATATGCGTATAAAAAAAACAGCAAAATGGTGCCGTTCATAAAAGAGTTAATCATAATAATTTTGCAAAATTTTATAAGCGAAGATTCTCATGATTGCTTGCATAGGCTTACACCAGATTGGAAACCTTTACCAGATGAAATTTGGGCAGGACATAATGCAGAATGCAGTTGGAT
>JADWMI010000418.1:1394-2595 GCA_015767395.1 Bacteroidota bacterium
CGAATAAATTCTTTTTGATATAATTTTTTAGCTTCATTCACAAAAATAGAACGTGACTTTTTGTGGTTCTTTCTTGGCATAATAATAAAGGCAAATAATTTATATAAAAATAAATATGGAACTACCGATTTGCATAATACGCCAACTTTCATTAAAATTTGGGACTTAAAATTAAGCTGCATTATAGCACCGCCCATAATCATGCTTTTAACACGCTCTGGATATTTTTCAGCTAAATTACGAATGAGAATAGTACCCAGAGAAATTCCTGTGAAATGTGATGTTTTAATTTTTAAATGATCTATTACTTCAACAATATCATTGGTAATAGAATCAAAAGTGTATTTATCATTAAAAGAATCTTTTATAATAAGTTTACTGTTTCCGTGACCTCGTAAATCCAATACTAACACATTAAACAATGCACTAAAACTGCGTATTTGCTTAAACCATATAGAGGAACTGCCACCAGCGCCATGCACGAATGTTACCCATTCTGTGGCTGTTTTGTGTTTATAGACAGTATAGTTTAACATTTAATAAATTTATTTAAGTAAGGTTTGCAAAAATAACTAAAACTAATTTAATAATGAGGCATGAAATTTTACCACCAAACAATAAAGAATTTTTTGACAACGCCATTTGGGTATTTTAACCAACACAGAGGTGAAGTTTTATCATCCAAAATTATTTTAATTTTTTCAGAAAAAAGATCAAAAGAAAGCCAGTTTGTATGCGTTTGTATTTCTTGAAGCCAGTTTATTTTTGTTGGAATAAAAAATTTACATGTTGATAATTGATGCAATTCATTTTTTTTAATATAAAAGCCAATAATACAATCATTGTTTATGAATTGAAAGGAAGTTTTTGTTAGTGTAAACGGAACAAATAATTGTGCCTTAAAATATACACGTTGTTCAATATTCTCATTGTGAATCCCTGTTTTTTCTAACAATGGTTTTGTAAATGGACTATATAAAAGTGGCAGTTGTTTTTCTTTTAGCTTGGTTAGTTTTTTTACTAAGTTGTCATTTCTATTAGGTCCAATCCAATGTTCAATTTCATTGTTCCCGAAACTTTCATCATATAAATAAAATTTATAAATGACTTCCACATGTAATGGTTTTTCATCTTGGTTTATGATAAAATCTAATTCACCAACTGTCAATGTCCCATTTTGAATTTGACTATTTTCAGCTAA
>JADWMI010000419.1 GCA_015767395.1 Bacteroidota bacterium
CATCCAGAAAATTAGCAGGTGTATTTTACGGCTATGATTTCGCAGTATTAAAAGTGTTTTTCACGGCAGCCTTAGTTGCAATGATTGGCCTTTTTTATATGGATTATTTAGGCTATGTTGATATGACTCAATTATACATTCATCCAACTTATTTATGGGGTGCTATTATTGGTGGTGTCATAATGGGGGTAGGATTTGTAGCAGGAGGTTTTTGCCCAGGCACAAGTTTATGCGCCGTAGCCATTGGAAAAATAGACGCCATTGTGTATGTAATTGGAATAATGATTGGCGTATTCATTTTTTCTGAATTATTTGAGTTTTTCCAACCTCTATATGACGGCTATTTTTATGGAAACGTCACATTAATGGACACATTTGGAGTTGACCCTTATTGGTTTGTTTTTATATTTTCATTAATAGCAATTGTAGCTTTTGTGTTTTCAGATTTTATTCGAAAAAGAACAAAAAAAGTATTTTACTAATTAAACAACTATAAAAAATGGTTAATAGAAAATTTGCAAAAGTATCAAGATTCAGATATATGGCGCTGGCCTTTATCCTTGTTATAATTTCTGGTGGATTGGTATTATTACCTAAATATCAAAAACATGAAGGCATCAAATCTGAGGAATTATTAAGCCGCGTAATTAGCCCAGAAAGATATATTTCAACTGATGAAGTGGCATCAATACTTATAAATCAAGATCCTTCTTATTTATTAATTGATGTAAGAAACCAAGAAAGTTATAACAAATATAGTTTACCAAATGCTATAAATATTCCTTTGAAAAATTTATTAGATGAAAATTTCGAAGGTTATTTAAATCAAGATGAATATGATGTCGTATTATTTTCAAATGATAATTTTACTGCCGATCAAGCTTGGATTTTATGCAACCGATTGGATTATAAAAACTTACGAGTTTTAGAAGGTGGCGTTAACAATTGGTTCAATACCATTATCAATCCACCAAAACCAACTTCAACTAATGCGGCTAAAGATTTTGAATTGTATTCAACAAGAAAGGCTGCAAGTATGTTCTTTGGCGTTGTTTATCCTGAACAAGCTCAAAAACAACAAGTGGCGGTAAAAAAATCAGTTCCAAAAAAAGTTGTAGTACCTGTTAAAAAGAAAAAGAAAATGCCTGCTGAAGGTGGTTGTTAATTTTCAACTATAATAATTATACTCATGAAAGAATTAGAAAAAACGAAAAGAATATCAATAGCTTCAGTACTTTTTATTTTAGTAATACTTATTGGGCTTTTAACCTATAAAAGACCAAAAAATCTTTACAGTCTTAATACTCAAACCGCCCTTGAGAATATTATTACAAATGATTATTTAATTCCTTTAAATAAATTAGGTGAAGTTGATCATATTTTAATAGATATTAGAAGTCAGTATGAATTCGAAAAAGGACATTTAGAAAATGCGATAAACATTTACACTCCTGAAATATTAAGTGATGAAAATACTGAAGTTTTCAACAAATTAAAAAGCGATAATACAACAGTAATTCTTTATGGTACAAACCCAGATGAAGCACTTGAACCACACATGCTTTTATATCAATTAGGTTATCCAAATTTGAAAATATTATTGGCAGAAAACAGCTATTCTCAAAATAAACTCATTACTAAAAATGTGGAAATAGAAAAATCTGTTGGTGATGTGAATGCTTTTATAGATGAATCCATTAAAAAAGTAAACATTAAACCTAAGGCAAAAACTCCGCCACCACCAAAAAAAGTAATTCGTGTAAAAAAGAAGAAAAAAATGCCAACCGAAGGAGGTTGCTAATTACCTAAAAAAGAAGGCTATTTTTAATAAAAAATAGCCTTCTTTTTTTTAATGATAAACCACTCTTTAAAGAACCAACTTCTCCAAAATTTCTATCAAAAAAACTACTTTTAAAACCAATTTACATTTGGGTTTTTACATACTGTATTTTCAAAATAGAACCTCTGTAATATATTTATACATTTATTTTTTAAATATCTGATTTATAGTGATTTAAAATGTAATAATTGTTACTTTTTTATGTAACAATTATAACTAAAAAGAATAATTATTTATAAATATTTCAATGATTTATATCATACTTCAACATCATTTCCCTTTTTAAATTTATAGTATAAAAAATATATAAATATTATAAACAAATACCAATGAAAAAAGTAACATCATATCTAGTTTTATTTTTAGTAGTTACTACCTTATTTAGTAGCTTTAAAAATATTGAAACCCAATCGGACAATCCACCTTCAGAATTTGAACTTTTAGTTCAATATTTGGAATCAAATGGCAATTTTATAAATACAATTGCCCCAGCAATTATTACAGCTGATGAAATCAAAGAAAATTTAAAAAACGAAAAATATCTTGTATTAGATATTAGAAGTGCAGACTGGTTTGACTATGGTCATATTAAAAAATCAAAAAACGTTAAAGGTCCTGAACTATTAAATTATTTCGAAACTGAAATTGATCCAACTACCTATGACAAAATTACAATTATTTGTTATTCTGGTCAATCAGCCTCTTATTACACTAGCTTATTACGCTTGTACGGTTTTGACAATGTATATA
>JADWMI010000420.1 GCA_015767395.1 Bacteroidota bacterium
GTCTTTGGTACTGGAGCAAATGAAATAGATTATTTTTCTTCAAATGCCGCAAACACAGGAAACGAAGGAGGTTTTTTAAACGAAATATATAATGCGAATAATCATTGTAATGTTGGTGGACCCCAAGTTTTAGCAACAAGATATTTAGCAAATAACATTTCAGATGATGGATTGCTAACATTTAATCAAATCACTAAATATGGTGATGTACAGCTGAAAAAATCTACTTATATTGGAATGGATATTAACGTTAGATATAGTTTTATAGATACGACCAAAGATTTTACCATTTTTGTTTTGGCAGGAATTGGTTATAATTCTTTTAATCCAGAAACCGTCTGGGTTGGGGCAACGCCTATTAAGTTTGGTAGTGGCGCAACGCTTAATATTGGAGGAGGAGCAAATTATTGGTTTTCTGATATGCTTGGACTAAATTTTGAAGCGTTATACAAATCCGGCTTATCCGATAAACTTCCATCACATTTTTATTATGGCTTAAGTTTGGTTTTTAGACTCAATTCAGGAAAATCATCCGATTGGAGAAACTGTAATTAAAGCTGTCTTTAAAAGCGTATATTTTACTAACTTGCATTTTAATTTTTATGAATGCAAAATTCAACTTCATTTCAAATATACAATGCTTCGGCAGGAAGCGGAAAAACCTTTACCCTTGTTAAGGAATATTTAAAAATTCTTTTAATAAGTGACAGCCCATATAAATTTCATCAAATTTTAGCGGTGACATTTACCAATAAGGCTGCAGGTGAAATGAAAGAACGTGTTATTGAAAATTTGAATGCTTTTTCAAACAAAGAAGAAACAGCTATGCTTTCTTTAATTTGTTCAGAAACCAACTTAATTTCTGAGACAGTTTTCAAAAGGGCGAAGATTATTTTAAATGCCATTTTACAAAATTATTCAGCTTTTAACATTACCACTATTGATAGTTTTACACATAAATTAATTAGAACTTTTGCCTATGATTTAGATCTGCCGTTGAATTCTGATGTTGAAATGGATACTGAAAGTTTATTAAACGAGGCGGTTGATATTGTGATATCAAAAATTGGTGAAAATAAGGAATTAACCAATTTATTGGTTGATTATGTTATTCAAAAGTTAGATGATGATAAATCGTGGGACATTTCATTAGATTTAAAAAACTTTGCAAAAATAATTTTAAATGAAACCGATGCCAATCATTTAAAGGCACTTGGTTCTATTTCTATAAATGAGTTTAAAACTCTAAAAGAGACCCTTCAAAAGGAGAATAAAAAAATTGAAGAAGCTTTTAAAGCTGTTGGGAAAAAGGGAGTTGAAATTGTTAATAATTGTGGTGTTGAAAAGGGTGAGTTTGCTTATTCAGGTGAATTTCCTAAGCATTTTGAGAAACTTGATAATCTAAAAATAAGTGATTTAAATTTTGAAGGCAGGCTCAATAAAACCATTGAACAAAATAAGAATCTTTATTCCGGAAAATGCGGTGGGGCTTCAAAACAAATAATTGAAAGTATTGGTCCAGATTTAATAGCCCTATATTTCGAATCTAAAAAAGTTTATACAGAGTTTTACGGAAAATATGTTTTAAATAATTTAATTGTTGAAAGTTTGATTCCTTTGGCAGTTTTGAACTACATAAATAAGGCGCTTCAGGAATTAAAAAAAGAAAATAATATTTTGCTAAATGCTGAATTTAATCAGCTGATAAGTGATACGATAAAGGATGAACCTGCGCCTTTTATTTATGAGAGAATTGGCGAAAAATTTCGTTATTATTTTATTGATGAAATGCAAGACACTTCAGTGTTGCAATGGCAAAATTTAATTCCTTTAGTTGAAAATGCAATAACTTCAGTAGATGATCAAGGTGAAAGCGGAAAGTTATTATTGGTAGGCGATGCAAAGCAGTCTATTTACCGCTGGAGAGGTGGTAAAGCGGAGCAATTTATTGGACTTTCGGCAAAAGAAGAGAATACTAATCCGTTTTTTGTTAAAGAAAAAATTGAAAATTTAGCTACTAATTTTCGAAGTTATAGTGAAGTTGTGAATTTCAACAATCGTTTTTTTACGCATATTTCAAAGTTTCTCACAAACCCAGATTTCAGCAATTTATATTTAGATGGAAATAGTCAAAATATAAATACGAAAGATGGTGGGTATGTGCAAATATCATTTGTTGAAAAACAAAAAGATGATGAAGAGAAAGAATTGGTGTATCCAAAAAAAGTATTAGAAATAATTGAAAATTTAGATGCGAAATTTCAAAAAAATGAAGTTTGTGTTTTGGTTCGTACTAAAAAACAAGGAATTGCTGTCGCCAACTATTTGTCAGAAAACAATATTGAAATTATATCGTCTGAAACTTTATTGTTAAAAAACAGTGAGAAAGTTGGTTTTATAATCAATTTACTAAATGTAATTCAAAACCCTGCGGATAAAGAATTTAAAGTTCAATTGCTCTATTTTTTGCATCAATATTTGCAAATTAATGAAGATAAACATCAGTTTTTAAATAAGCTAATCAACTTACCAACTGTCGACTTTTTTGAAGAATTAAAAAGTTACAATACCAATTTTAATTATAATGAG
>JADWMI010000421.1 GCA_015767395.1 Bacteroidota bacterium
GTGTTTACTCGTTTCTAAATTCATTCAATTAAATTCTATATATTTATAAATAACGCTAAAATTCAACTCAATTGATTTTATCCCGACAATTTGATTGGGATAAAACAATATTTATTAATCATATAACAGAGTTGGCAATAATTAAAAATAAGTATTTCAACTGAAAAATAAGTTTAAACTAGAAGTTTAGTTATATTTGAATTTATCAAACAATACAATTGCTTTATGAATTCAAAGAATACTTTTAAAATACTTTTAGTCAACATAATTCTAATCGGATTTTCAAGTTGCAAGGAATCGAAAAGAGTAATCGAAAAAATTGATTTTACAACAGAATACAAATCTTCTTCCGAAATACAAGACAAAGTAGCTAAAGACACAGTCCCTTGGAAATATCAATTATCGGCTTCTGATTATGCCACAAAAGGAGATTATAAAAATGCTTTAATTCAATGGGATTTGGCGATGGGAACAAGAGAAAAAAACTTTACAGAAACCCAAATGGATTCCATAAACCTAAAGTATTCAAAAGTCAAAGCCGCTGATTACATTATCGAACAAGCAAAGAAAAACCAAGTGGTGATAATAAATGAAGCTCATCACAATTCTTTTCATCGAGTATTCACAAAATCACTTCTTCAAAAACTATTCGATAATGGATATAAAAATTTAGGTCTTGAAGCGTTAGGAAATGGTGAGTATTTAGATTCAACACTCAATAGTCGGAAATATCCAATACTTAAAACAGGTCATTATATAAAAGACCCACAATTTGGAAATTTAGTTAGAGATGCATTAGAAATTGGATATAATTTGTTCGCATACGAAAATATGGAAAAAGGGAGTGGAAAACCAAGAGAAATTGAGCAAGCAAAAAACATAGAGAGAGTAATGAATTCTAAACCAGATGAAAAGTTTTTAATTCATTGTGGTTTTGACCACGCTTTAGAAGGAACTTATAAGTCTTGGGGAAAAGCTATGGCTGGAAGGTTAACGGAATATACAGGAATAAACCCTTTAACTATTAATCAAGTAGTTTATAGCGAGAAAAGTAAACCTAAATTTAATCATCCTCTTTTAAAGGCTTTTAATATAAAAGAATCTTCTATCATTATTGATAAAAATAATATTCCATTAAAATATGAGCGTGGAGATGCTTGGACTGACATCGTTGTTTTTCACCCAAACACAGAATATGTTGATAACAGACCCAATTGGTTATTTGAAAATGGCAATAAAAATATTTCTATTACATTAACTGATATTAAAATTGAATTTCCAGTTATGGTTTTGGCATTCAAAAAAGGAGAAGATATTAATTTAGCTGTTCCGTATGACATAACGGAAGTGGAAAGCAAAACGAAAAACTGTAATCTCGGCTTGAAAAATGGAATTTATGTAATTGTAGTTACAAACGGAAAACAGTCTATTAAATTTGACCAAAACGTAAAATAACTATTGATAACACTTCATAAAATTTATGCTTACTTTTAAACTATATAATAAACTGAGAAACATTCAACTAACGATTTGTTACAACTGAAAAATCTTATAACTCTTTGTGTGCAATTTGAAAACAATCGAACTATAAATAACATTTTGACTATGAAATATATACTTACTTTACTTTTAACTTTTTATGGAATTACCATGCTCGGTCAAGAAAAAGAAATTAAAAAGCCTGAATATGTCATTATTGCTAATAATAAAATTATTACAAAAGATAGCCTTATGGAATATAGTAAAAAAGGTTATGTAAAAACAATGAACAAAGGAGTTTCAGAAGAAGAACGTAATTCTCTCTATGCAAAGTTTGGTAATATAATTGGTGATAAAGAATTTATTATACAAATTAAATTAAGAACAGAAGAAGAACGTGCTGAACAAAAACGAATCGCACCAAAGAATAGTCGAGAAAAGAAGGACCCTAAAAAAGAATTCATATTAACGTTGAATGACAAAGCCAATAACTTTACAGCGAAGATGCTTGATGGTCAAGAAATTAGACTTGAAAACCTAAAAGGGAAAGTTGTATTATTAAACTTTTGGGCAACTTGGTGTGCACCTTGCTTGATGGAGTTTTCAGAAATTCCAGAAAAAATATTGAAGCCATTTAGTGATGAAAATTTTATTTTTATACCCATAGCTATAGGTCAAAAAAAAGAAACTGTTTCTAATAAAATGAGACAATTGAAAAAATATGGAATTGATTTTAATGTTGGCTATGATACTGATGCCGAAATTTGGAATCAGTATGCTCAAGGCTCTATTCCAAAAAACTTCTTAATAGACAAAAATGGAGTAATACAATTTGTTTCTACTGGTAATTCAGAAGGAAATGTAGATAAAATTGCATTAGAAATTAAAAAGTTACTAGATAAATAAAACTGCATACAACAAAGATGCTGAGTTGAAAAACAAGTCTTTTTAGTTTAATTTAAAAATGAAATTTTCATTTTAGGGTCTGCCAGATTTAGCAATAGCAAAAGCTAGATTTAATAACTTATTACTAACTACTATTAATGCTAGTTTCTTACCCACACATTACCCAATGCAGATTCTTTTGCGTTTTTTTTTGGTAAAATAA
>JADWMI010000422.1 GCA_015767395.1 Bacteroidota bacterium
GCTGCTGTTGTTCGAAAAGATTTGAATAATTTTCCTGAAAATGGTTTTCAAATGGAAAATGCTTTAACCAGAAAAGAAACACTAAAAGGCATGACTATTTGGGCTGCATATTCTAATTTTGAAGAAAACGAAAAAGGAAGTATTGAAATAGGAAAATTTGCAGATTTTATAATTCTTGATAAAAACATCATGGAAATTGAAGGTGTTGAAATACCTGAAATTAAAATTAAAGAAACGTATATTGGTGGTATAAAAGTTAAATAAAACAACTTCTTATAAAAAGAATAAATAGCTGATTTTCATAATTTTAACAAAAAATTAACTACTTTAGTTTATTAACTAACTAAAAATCTATATCATGAAAAACATTTGTTTTATTTTATGCCTATCCTTTATATTTATCGGATGCCAACTAAAAATTGATAATTCAGCCAATGAAACGTTTGAAAAGAATTCCCAAACAGTATTAGCCAATATCACAGGTTTTCAAAATGAAAATGTTGACTATTCGCAATACGCAAAAGATTTTGTAATGAGAGATACTGGATTTGGTTCCAAAGACTCTTTAAGCTTGGATGACATAATGAAAAACGACAAATGGCTTTGGGAAAATTTTGATTTCAAAATTTTAAACGATCCAATAGTTCTTTTACCAGGAGTTGACGCTGACACTAAATTAGCAGATGGTTCTGTACGCTACTATTCCAACTGGGAAATAACGAAGACAGCAACTGATAGTACTGAAGCAAAATCGGGCGTACTAAAAATGTATGAATCATTTGATTTTGACGAAAGTGGTAAAATTATTTATCAGCAAACTTTCGGTGATTTTACAGGATTAATGATGCATTTACAAAGTAAGGAATAACTAAAATTCATCTATATTAAAAAGTCTTCATAATTCTATGAAGACTTTTTAATTTTAGAACTATAGAAAATTAATTATAAAACAGATTTATTATTTGATTTATATTTTTCACTTGAAGAAAGTAATTTTTCCGCTAAATTATTTAACCATTTTAATTGTTCAGACACTAATAAGGTTTCTTTTAACGGAGACCCTGTAATTAAAGAATGCTCTTCGCCTAACGCTATTTCTCCATCTCTTTTATCGGAAAGCGAGCTAAAAGCCTTTTCATAGGTATGTTCAGCTTCATCAATAGACAATTCGGAATCTTCATGTTCGTTTTTTTTGTTTTCCAAAATGTTAACTGCTTTTTTCAAATTTGAACCAATTTTTTCAACGTATATATCAAATTCAAACGGTGCTTTAGATGTTTTGTTATTTCTGAAGAATGTTCCTAATGAAGTAAGCGATGAAAGAAATGTATTGTTAAAAACTATAATTTCATAAATTGTTGAGAGTTCTAGTTGTTTAGATTTTGGATCTTGATTCAATCGTTGAAAAGCAGCATTTAAATTGCCAATTGCCAAAAAGGCGTCCTTTCTACACAGTTTGTATTTTGTTGAAACGACTCCCTTCTTATGGTAAAACAATGCAATTTCATTCAAAAAATGCAAATTAGATTTCATAGCACTATTAAAATTTTCATGAATATTTTGAACTTGCCACGATGGGAATAAAAAGTAAGTTGCCGTAAATGCTAAAGTGGAACCTATTAAGGTATCTATAATTCTGAATTGTACCAGAGATAAAATATTGGGTTCAAATAATGCATAAACAAATAATATATGCAGGGTAATAAATACTGCTGCGTTTCTGTAATTCAACTGTAAAAAAGAGAATGCCAACGGCAATGAAATCACTGCAATTAAACCGTAAACAAATGTGTTTTGAGTAGTTAAAATTACAGCCACCGCAATGGAAGCTCCAATTAAAGTTCCAATAACTCTATGAATTGACCTTGTTTTTGTTAAACCAAAACTTGGACGCATAATAACAATTATGGTAATTAATATCCAGTACGGATTCTGCATTGAAAACATATTTCCCACCAAAAAACCAATTAAAACTATTATTGATAAACGCAATGAATGCTTAAACAAAGGCGAATTAAAACTTAAATTTTGCGTGAGTTTTTTTAAATCATAATCTTGTGGTGTTATAAATCTGTCAGCTTCTTTTTGACTTAATATTTTATCCCTTTTTGTATAGTTATTTAAAACCCGCTCAATAGAAATTATGCTTTGGGCTTGTTTTTCCTGATAGTTTTTAAAGTTCAACAACATGATTGTACCTAGCCTTGCTTTTGGCATTCCAACTAAAATTCGATACAAATCAATGTTTCTTGATATAATATTTAAAATCTCAGGTGTTTTATCATTGGCTTTTAAGCGTTCTTCTTTTCTAATAACTTTTGAGATATGAACTAGTTGATTTGACATTTCAACTATCAATTCCTGAAATGCTGTAGCGCTCGTTTTTTCAAAAACAACATCCATTTTTTCATAATCAACAGGGTTAGAAATTGCCAACTCTAAAACATCAACCAATTCAGAAAACAGTAGTTGTTGTCTCCTAATTTTATTAGAAAAACCTGATTTACTTCGAGATGATAAAATAATTTCTCTTAAGGTTTCGTGTAATTCATTAATTTCAAATTGAAGATTAAATAGCTTTTTATT
>JADWMI010000423.1 GCA_015767395.1 Bacteroidota bacterium
ATCTTAGTTTGACTATTACTAAATAACCTTTACAGGTTTAACAATATAATTTTAAAATTCCAAGAGTCTCTACTCTTGGATTTTTTTGTTTTCAAAGGTTCATATTTTAATTAAATATTTTGTTAGAAAAAATCTAAATGTCAAATTGGCATATTTCAAAAAATGGCAATACTTTTGCAATCCTAAAAAGGAATAAATTTTTATAGTATATAAAATGAGTGAAAATAAAGAGAATATAGAGCAAGAAGATTTAAAAGGGGAAGAAGCTACGCAGCCGGAAGCTCAGGAAATATCAGTAGAAGAGCAGTTAACTGGAGAAGTTAAGCAGGAAAAAGATAAATTTTTACGTTTATTCGCTGAATTTGAAAATTACAAAAAACGAACTTCAAGAGAGCGTATAGAATTGTTTAGAACTGCCAATGAAGATTTAATGACAGTTTTATTGCCAATTTTGGATGATTTTGATAGAGGTTTGGCTGAAATTAAAAAAGCAAAAGATAAAGAGTTGTTAAAAGGAATGACACTTATTAATACTAAGTTGCTTAATTCTTTAACTCAAAAAGGTTTGGTACATATTAAAGTGAAAAGTGGTGATACTTTTGATGTTGAATTGCACGAAGCAATTACCCAAATTCCAGCTCCTTCAGAGGATATGAAAGGAAAAATAATTGATGTAGTTGAACAAGGCTATACGTTAGGAGATAAAATAATTAGATACCCAAAAGTTGTTATAGGACAATAATTCAGATATCATGAAGCAAGATTATTACGAAATTTTAGGTGTTTCTAAAAATGCAACACCTCAAGAGATAAAAAAAGGATATCGTCAAATGGCAATTAAATATCATCCAGATAAGAACCCGGATGATAAAGGAGCTGAAGAAAATTTCAAAAAAGCGGCAGAAGCTTATGAAATTCTAAGCGATGATAATAAAAAAGCACGATATGACCAATATGGACATGCAGCTTTTGAAGGCGGAAATGGCGGCGGCGGCAACGGTTTCGGCGGCGGTGGAATGAACATGGACGATATTTTCAGTCAGTTTGGAGATATTTTTGGCGGCGGCGGCGGTGGCGGCTTCGGAGGATTTGGCGGTGGTTCAAGAGGAAGAGCTCGTGTTAAAGGGAGTAATTTACGAATCAGAGTTAAATTAACTTTAGAAGAAATTGCAAACGGTGTTGAAAAGAAAGTAAAGGTTCGTAGAAAAGTAATGGCCGAGGGCGCTACTTATAAAACGTGTTCTAACTGTAACGGTTCTGGTCAGGTTATGCGTATCACCAATACCATATTGGGTCGTATGCAATCTGCATCAACTTGTCCAAGCTGTCAAGGTGCTGGTGAAGTATTGGATAAAAAACCTAAAAATGCGGATTCAAGTGGATTGATTCAAAATGAAGAAACCGTATCAATTAAAATACCGGCAGGTGTTACAGATGGTGTTCAATTAAAAGTAAACGGCAAAGGGAATTCGGCTCCTGGAAACAATGCGATTGATGGTGATTTAATTGTAGTTATTGAAGAGGTTAAACACGAAACTTTAAAGCGCGAAGGAACAAATTTACATTACGATTTGTACGTGAATTTATCTGAAGCTGTTTTAGGTGAAAGTAAAAATATCGATACTGTTTCAGGGAAAGTAAAAATTAAAATTGATGCTGGTACTCAATCAGGAAAAATTTTAAGATTAAGAGGTAAAGGTTTGCCAAGTATAGATCATTATGGAAATGGTGATTTATTGGTGCATGTAAATGTTTGGACACCACAAAACCTATCTATAGAACAAAAATCTTTTTTTGAAAATAATAAAAGCGATGAGAATTTTGAGCCAAACCCTTCAAAATTTGATAAATCATTTTTTGAGAAAGTAAAAGATATGTTTTCGTAATTTTTTTTTAATTATTATAAATTTAAATATATACTTGAAAAAGTTATTGGTGAAATATCTGATAACACTTTTTCTTTTTCATAGCAATTTTCCCACTCAAATTTTGAGTGGGTTTTTTGTATAAATTATTGTACTTTTGCAGCCGTTAAGTAGGTCGTCTTATCGCTTCAATTTATTGAAGAGGAAAGTCCGGACACCAAAGAGTAGCATAGCGGATAACATCCGTCCAGCGTGAGTTGAGGACAAGTGCAACAGAAAGCAAGTACAGTTCGGCTGTAGTGAAACCAGGTAAACTCTATGCGGTGCAATGTCATGTATATTGAAATTTTAGAGCGACTCGCTTTATTTCAAGGGGTAGGCAGCTCGAACTACAAAGTAATTTGTAGCCTAGATAAATGATAAGAGCTTTTTAAAGTACAAAATCCGGCTTATAGACCTACTTAATTTTTATCATATCTCTAATATTTATAACGTTTTCGCAAGCTGTTTTTATAGTATTAAAAAAAAATGCCCTCCTAGATATTTATATGTGTAAAAATCAGCCTATATTGTAAATAAGACAATTAAAAACATCATTTTTTGTAACTTCGTGACATTAAAATAATAAACTAAAATTAGATAAATATGGCTTTTGATATTGAAATGATTAAGGGTGTCTATAACAGAATGACTGAAAGAGTAGATACTGCTAGAAATGTA
>JADWMI010000424.1 GCA_015767395.1 Bacteroidota bacterium
CCTTTAATTGAAATAAAAATTACGTGTTTTTAATGGCTTCTAAAATCCGTTCTGGAGTAATTGGCATTTGATTAACCCTTGCTCCACAGGCGTCAAAAATAGCATTTGCAATGGCTCCTCCAACACAAACAATAGCAGGCTCGCCACCGCCCTCTGGTTTTGCATCCATTTTATCTATAAAAACACATTCAATTTCAGGCGTTGTTGAGAATCTTGTTATTTCGTAATTGTTAAAATTTTTGGTTTTAATAGCACCACCATTAAATTCAATATCTTCATACAAAGCATATCCAATTCCCATAGTAATACCACCTTCAGTTTGAATGGTTGCTCCAAGTGGATTCACAACCTGTCCCATATCTTGTGCACAAACAACCCTAATTGGTTTTACTACACCTGTTGTTTTATCAACATGAACTTCAGCAATCATAGCAACACGTGTACCTGCATCGGTTCCAAGTGCAATTCCATAGCCATGGCCTTCTTTTTTTGTTTTATCCCACCCAAAAGTAGCTACTGCCAATTCTAAAGTTGCTTTCATATAAGCATCATTTATATTGTTCAATCTAAATGTTAAAGGACTAATTCCAGCAGCATGTGCGGTAACATCTATATGAGATTCACGTGCAAAAGTGGTTGAATTATTACCTGGTGCTCTCCAAGCACCTGTTGCAAAAGGATGTATATTTCTTTGATTAAAAATTCTTGTACGGTTATTAGCGACTCCATAAAAAAGATTGGTACCTCTTGTACCAGCGCAATAAATATCAAAATCCCAAAGTATTAATTTTCCTTCATTATCTACCCCCGACGATGCTTTCATTACCGCTGCGGTTCTATATTTATCATACATAAATTCTTCACTTCTGCTCCAAACCAATTGTACAGGTTTTCCACATGATTTGGCTATTATAGCAGCTTCAATAGATTGATCACTATTTCCTTTTCCACCAAATCCACCACCCAATAAAATTTGCTTTATATGCACTTTTTCCAAAGGCATGTCTAAGGCTTTTGCAACAGCGTCTCGCGTTCCAAAAGGACTTTGAGTAGAAGCCCACATGGTTAATTTATCGCCTTCAAAATAACACGTAGCGCAATGTGTTTCCATAGCAGCATGTGCCACATACCCATCAAAATAACTGGCTTCAATTAATTTGTTTGAAATGGCTTTTCCTTCTGCTAAACTTCCATCCTCTTCATGTATTCGATTGTCTTTAATATTGTCTTCTAAATACTGAAAAATAGTTTCTGTATTGGCTTTTACTTCTGGTTCTTCCCAGGTTACTTTTACGCTTTTTGAGGCTTTATAAGCAACTTCAGGGTCTGCGTGAACAACTGCTACCAAATTTTTATCTTCAATCAATTGAACACCCTCAAATTTGCTTAATTCAGAAGCATCAACTGATATTTTTTTAGAACCATAAACCTTAGGTCTAACTACCGTTGCATAAACCATTCCTGGCAACTTAATATCACCCGTATATGCTGCTTTACCAGTAACTTTTAAAAGGGCATTTAAGCTTGGTAATGGTTTACCTACAAGTTTAAATTCTTTTGCCTTTTTTATTCCTGGTTTGTTTTTTAAGCTATGAACAATTTTTTTACCCTTGGTTAATTCAACGTACGTAATTTTTTTAGAATGGTCCTCTTTGTGATAAACAACGCCATCAATTACTTCCAGATTATCAACAGGTGTCTTTAGTTGTTCAGCAGCCATATTTAGCAGTATTTCACGGGCCTCCGCTGCAGCAGCTCTCAAAGGAGGATCAATAAAACGCGTGGTTAAAGACCCCCAAGTACCTCTATCATACGGACACAGTTCTGTATCGCCCATAATCATATCGACCGCATAAATTGAAACTTCCAATTCTTCGGCCAATACCTGTGCCAATGAAGTATTAATACCTTGCCCCATTTCTATTTTACCGGTAAAACAATCAACCCTACCGTCTTCTTTAATTCTTAAATAAGCATTAAAATTTAAGTCTTCTTCGGTTGTATTTTGCGCTAATCCATCAAGTATTGATAATTTTCCAATGGTAAAAACAACTATAATACCACCTCCTAATTTTTTTAAAAAGTCACGTCTATCTTGAATTGCAGGTTTATTTTTATTGCTAAAATTAATTTGCATAAAATTTTCTTGTTCCATATCGTTTACTCTTTATTAATTTTATTAGCAGCAGTTTCAATAGCATCTACAATTCGGTTATATGAACCGCATCTGCATAAATTAGCATCCATACCTTCAATAATTTCCGTTCTGGTAGGATTGGGGTTGCTATTTAACAATCCTTCGGCTGTCATAATCATACCCGAAGTACAAAAACCACATTGCATGGCATCATGTTCAACAAAAGCTTCTTGGATTGGATGTAATTTTTCATCAACACTTAATCCTTCAATGGTTGTAATTTCTTTACCAGCAACATCTTCAACCAATAACATACAACTCCTTACCGTTTCATTATCCATAATAACAGTACATGCGCCACACTCACCCATTCCACAGCCGTATTTTGTACCTGTTTGGTCTAAATTGGTTCTAATAACGGTTAAAAGAGATTCATCTCCCTCAA
>JADWMI010000425.1 GCA_015767395.1 Bacteroidota bacterium
AATACCAATAATCTTCGTAATAACTTCCCCATCTAATAACACTGAATGTAAAATAGGCTAACCAAAACCAAATATGGTACTTTGTAGGGATACTATTACTAGGGTTTTTGAGTTTTTTTAATTTCAAAAAAAGTAGTTTAAAGGTTAAGTAAATGCGAGATTTTAGGGAAAAGTAGCAGTTTTTTTTACGATGGCAAAATTTTTAGTTCACTAAATCTATATGTTTTAGAAAACGTTTTCGTTAATCTTTAAAAAGTCGTTCTTCATTGTTCTTTTTGTGTTGTACGTAGATTTTTTTTTGAAGAAGGATTTGATGTTTATAGGTTTATCGAATCAAAACTTAACTAATTTATATATTTATGAAAAAATTAATACCATTATTAATTCTAGTTTTTTCACTCGCATTTACTCAAGAAGTAGCTGCTCAAGTGAAGACTGTTTCTGGTACGGTAACAGCCGCATCAGATGAAACTCCTTTACCAGGAGTAAACGTTGTTATTCAAGGAACAACAAGGGGATCGCAAACCGATTATGACGGAAACTATTCAATTGAAACATCAGTAGGTGAAGTATTGGAATTTTCGTTTATTGGAATGAAAACTCAATTAATTACTGTTGGAGACTCAAACACTATTAACGTGTTTCTAGAGGATGATGCCTTGAGTTTAGACGAAGTAATTGTTACCGCTTTAGGTATCAAAAAAGAGAAAAAAGCCTTAACGTATTCTGCTCAAGAAGTAAAAGGTGATGAGTTAACAACTGTAAAGCAAACAAATGTAATTAACAGTTTATCTGGTAAATCTGCAGGTGTTACTATTACAAAAAGTTCTTCAGGAGCTGGTGGTTCTTCAAAAGTAGTATTAAGAGGTAGCTCTTCAACTTCAAACAACGATCCATTATATGTAGTAGATGGAATACCTATGCTAAATAGCGGAAATGGTCAAAATGGAGACAGCGGTCGTGGAATTTTTGGGAGCGATGCTGGGAATATTGATGGCGGTGATGCACTGTCATTAATAAATCCAGATGATATTGAAAGTTTAACAGTGTTAAAAGGAGCCTCTGCCTCTGCACTCTATGGTAGTCAAGGAGCAAATGGGGTTATTTTAATCACCACAAAATCGGGTAAAGACGGTAAATTGGCTGTGAATTTCAATACAAGCTTAACAGTTGACAATGTAACGTCATTGCCAGAATTGCAATCAGAATATCAATCTGCATCAGTAGGACAGCCTATTGGTGAAAATGGACGTGTTGCAGATCCTAAATCATGGGGGCCAAAAACAAGTGGCTTGAACAATGATTATGCTAAAGACTTTTTTGAAACAGGTATTACTGCTATCCAATCACTTTCATTAATGGCAGGTAATGAAAAAGCACAAACATTTATGTCTTACGCAAATACTACTGTAAACGGTGTAGTGCCTGACAATAGAATGGTGAGAAATAATTTTAATGTTAAAGAAACCGCAAAATTTTTAGATGATAAAATATCGGTTACTGCGAGTATTAACATATCTGATCAAAGAATTTGGAACAGACCTGTAAACGGTTTATACTCAAATCCTCTTAGCGGTTTATATCTAAACCCTGTTGGAATCAATTTAGATGAATACAAGAAAATGGAGTACTTCAATGCTGATACAAATATGATGGATCAATATGCGACTTCTTTTGACGAGAACATTCAACAAAACCCATATTGGTTAACAAGTCGTAACCAAACAAAAGATGTTGCTCAAAGAGTAGCAGCAAGTGTTTCGGCCAAATATCAAATTTTAGATAACCTTTCCGTACAATCTAGAGCAAGTTACGACAAGTCATTTTTTACTTACGATAACAGAATGTATGCTGGAACCGATTTAACTTTATCACCTGCAACAGGAAGATACACATTAAATAAAACTGAAAACACCCAGCAATACATTGATTTAATCGCAAATTACAATACTAATATTACTGAAGATTTAACTTTTACTGCGCTTTTAGGAACAAGTTTAACTAAATATTCCTTAGGTGATCAATTAAGTTTGGATTCTGGAAATGGGAAAGGATTAACATATCCTAATGTTTTTACGATTGGAAACTTTGCTGAGACTAATAACTTAGATCAAACTGTTACAAATCGTGAAGTGCAATCTATTTTTGCATCTGCAAATTTTGGATATAAAAACATGTTGTATTTAGACATTACTGGCAGAAATGACTGGTCGTCTACATTGGTAAATACAGATTCTCAATCATTCTTTTATCCTTCTTTTGGCTTAACAGGTGTTTTAAGTGAAATGTTTGAAATGCCACAATCTGTTACTTTTGCAAAAGTAAGAGCATCGTATGCAATTGTTGGTAAAGATATTCCACCTTATGCAACCATTCCTTTAAACACAATTCCAGTTGGTCAAACTAACTTTGGAAAACCAACTTTCGGTGTTAAAGAAGGTGAAACTTTAGAACCTGAAAAGCAAAATTCATTTGAAATTGGTACAGAGTGGCGTTTTATTAATAATAGATTAAGTTTTGACTTAACATATTATGATACAAAAACAACCAATCAAATATTTTTTATTGCAGCTGAACCAAAC
>JADWMI010000119.1 GCA_015767395.1 Bacteroidota bacterium
ACCTATAAAAACAAAAATTCTCAGAAGGTTGAAACCCTCTGAGAATTAAATTTATCTTTATATAAACCGGTAACGGTTATTTAGGACCTCACACCCATTTGTATTTAATTAATAGACTCCAATTCAATTTTATGCATCATTATATTACTTTTCCTGACCAAATAAGTACCCATAAAGCATTCCTACAAATACAGCGCCTCCAACAATATTTCCTAAAGTAGCAGGAATCAAGTTTTTAACAATAAAAGTAGTCCAAGTAATAGCTGCGCCTTCAAAAATAGCCAATGGAATAAAATACATATTGGCAATACTATGCTCAAAACCCATAGCGACAAAGGCCATTACAGGTAACCAAACGGCAAATATTTTCCCCGTTGTATCCTTTGCTGCCATCCCTTGCCAAACAGCCAAACAAACCAACCAGTTAGCACCAATACCTTTAAGAAAGGTTACAAAAAAAGTATGACTTGTTTTACCTATTGCTATTTGATGTACTGAATCTACATAAGGAGTACTACTTACAATATGCGTTAAATGTGTAATCACATAGGCTACAAAAACAGCACCTACAAAGTTCCCTATATATACCAACCCCCAGTTTCTAAGCATGGTACCAATAGATTGTTTTCCAGTTAAAAGATTGGGAATAAAATAGGCATTGTTACCAGTAAAAAGCTCAGCCCCTACTACTACAACAAGAATAAGGCCCAACGGGAAGGCAGCGCCAAAAAAGAACTTAACTAAGCCAGGATTTTCTGCCGCTATACCTGGTGATCCTCCTCCTATAATAATGGCTAACAAGCCGCCAAAAGCAATATAAGCGCCTGCCAAAAACGCCAGTATTAATGTTTTATTTATCTTATAGCTCCCTTTCTTTTGGGCTAATTTATTTACGATTGCTATAACTTCTTTTGAGGTATTCATACGATATCTATTTATGTTGATTTTAATCAACATTTATTAATTTATCTTCACTTCTTTAAAATATTTCGCCAAAATTGCAGCGGCCTCCTTAATTTCTTCAGGGGTGTTTTCACGGGCATCTTTTAACTGATACTCCCACCCTAAGGCTTCCCATTTGTGAATTCCTAATTTGTGGTATGGCTGAATTTCAATTTTTTCAATGCTTTTATAATCCTTAAAATGCTCACCCATAGCATGCAATAATTCAGATTGACTTGTAATCCCTGGAATTAACACATATCGCAACCACATTTTTTTCCCTGTAGCTTCTCTATAAGCTGCAAAATTAAAAGTGGTTTCTTTTAAACGCATTCCAGTGATATATTCATAACCTTCCTCAGTCATATGCTTGATATCTAACATCACCAAATCGGCATAATCATCTAGTAATTCTTTTGTGAAATTATTTAAAATTCTACCATTGGTATCCACATTTGTATGAATACCTTCTTCTTTTAAGCGTTTAAAAAAAGGAATCAATTCTTTGGATTGCAATAAGGGTTCACCTCCAGAAACGGTCACGCCGCCCGTTTTTCTAAAATAAGGTTTCATGCGAATGGCCATTTTCACCAAATCTTCCACCTCATACTCCATACCGCCAGATGTTTCAATGGTATCTGGATTGTGGCAATACAGGCATTTTAATTTACAGCCTTGTAAAAAAATGACCAATCGTATTCCTGGACCATCATGGGTTCCAAAAGATTCTATTGAATGTACCCTTAAAATATTATTTGTAGTAGTAGTTTTGATAAGCATAGTTTTAGAATTAAAGTGTCCAAAAAATTAACTGATTAACCTTTTGGACACCCAATAATACAATATTTATTTAGTATTACATTGATTCGTGGAACGAACGTGTAATTACTTCTAATTGTTGCTCTCTAGTTAATCTAACAAAGTTAACAGCATAACCAGAAACACGAATTGTTAATTGAGGGTAATTTTCTGGATGCTCCATGGCATCAATCAATGTTTCTTTATCCAATACATTTACATTTAAATGTTGTGCATTGTTCAAGAAATAACCATCAATGGTAGCTGTTAAATTTTCAATTCTCTCTTCTTCATTTGCGCCTAATGACTTAGGTACAATTGAAAAGGTATTTGAAATACCATCTTGAGAATCTTCATAACTAATTTTTGCTACTGAGTTTAAAGATGCAATTGCTCCGTTTTTATCACGTCCGTGCATTGGATTTGCGCCTGGTGCAAAAGCCACTCCATGAGCTCTACCATCAGGTGTTGCGCCTGTTTTTTTACCATAAGCAACGTTTGAAGTAATGGTTAATACAGACATTGTTGGCGTTGCATTTTTATAAACTGGTAATTTTTTTAATTCATCATTAAAATCAGCAACAGCCTTTACTGCTAAGGTATCAACTTTATCATCATCATTACCATAGCAAGGAAATTCTCCTTCAATTTGAAAGTCTACCGTTAAACCTTCTTCATTTCTAATTGGTTTTACTTTTGCATATTTAATAGCAGACAATGAATCCGCTACAATTGATAAACCAGCAATTCCATAAGCTAAATTAATACTTGGATTTGTATCAATTAAAGCCATCTGCGCTTTTTCATAATAGTATTTATCATGCATATAGTGAATAATATTCATAGAATCATTATACACACGCGCAACTTCTCTCATCGCTATTTTGAAGTTAGCCATTACTTTATCAAAATCTAAATACGCATCGGTATATGCAGGAATCCCACTAACAACTTCTTTTCCTGTAAATTCACAACGACCCGCGTTAAGTGCTAGCAATAATGTTTTAGCTAAGTTTGTACGAGCACCAAAGAATTGAATAGACTTTCCTAATTCTTGGTAAGATACACAACAAGCAATTCCGTAATCATCAGACCCACGGCTATCCACCATTAAAGTATCATTTTCAAATTGAATTGATGAGGTATCAATGGATACTTTGGCACAGTAATTTTTAAAGTTTTCAGGTAAATCATTAGACCATAAAATAGTCATATTAGGTTCTGGCGATGCCCCTAAATTGTATAAAGTATTTAAAAAACGGAAAGATGTTTTGGTTACTTTGGTTCTTCCATCATCAAACATACCTCCAATGGCTTCTGTTACCCAAGTTGGGTCTCCAGCAAAAATCTCGTCATAAGCAGCCATACGTAAATGTCTAACCATTCGTAATTTCATGACCATTTGATCAATATATTCTTGTGCTTCTACTTCCGTAATAATTCCTTTCTCTAAATCTTCTTGAATAAAGATATCTAAAAACGTTGAAACATTTCCTAAAGACATTGCAGCTCCATCTTGCTCTTTTACAGCAGCTAAATAAGCCATATAGGTCCATTGTACCGCTTCTTGTGCGTTTTCAGCTGGACGACTTAAATCAAGACCATAAATCGCTCCTAATTTAACCATTTCTTTCAACGCTTTAATTTGCTCAGAAACTTCTTCACGTAAACGAATTACAGCATCACTCATTGGGCCAGTAATTGCAGTTTGATCTGCTTTTTTAGCCTCAATTAATGTATCAATACCATATAAAGCGATTCTTCTGTAATCACCAATGATTCTACCACGCGCATAATTATCAGGCAACCCTGTTAAAAACCCTAATGAACGGAATTTTTTAATTTCTGCAGTGTAGGTATCAAAAACACCATCATTGTGTGATTTTACATATTTTGAAAATAAGTTTGTTAAATTTTTATTTGGTTGAACACCATGTTCTGACATCGCTTGTTGAACAACTTTAAAACCTCCAAAAGGTTTCATTGTTCTTTTTAATAATTCATCTGTTTGTAAACCAACGATAACCTCATTTTCTCTATCTATATAACCAGCTTCAAAAGCGCTAACGGTAGATATTGTTTCTGTATCAATAGAACGAACGCCATTTCTTTCTCTTTCTTCTTGCGTTGCGTCTTTACAAATATCCCACAACTTATTTGTTTTCTCACTTGGTCCCACTAAAAAATCATGGGTACCTGTGTAAGGTGTAATGTTGTTAATTACAAAATCGCGTACGTTAATTGTTTCTTTCCAAACGCCGTTTTTAAAACTTACTTTATTCATATTCTAGTTATTAATTATTGTAAAAATATCATCTATAATTTCATTACAAAAATACGAAGTATTGCCCCTAAATAAGCGACAAATAAAGACCAAAATAACCTTTATTATTTGCTTTTTTACTAAAACGTTTGAATTGTAGCCATAGAGCACTGTAAAAAACCAATTAAAAAAAGATCCGTCACCCAATAGGTTAATATAGCATATTTTTAAGTTAATTGTAAATACAAGTAAAATGAGAATTATTTACAAAAAGACCTTAAAAACGTCAGTTTTCACATATTTAAATAAAATAGCGCCTAAAATAAATGAAATTCATAAATAATTAAAAAACAAAGGTTTCAATTTTATACATCAAAAATTCTAAGAATAACACATTTTTGTCTAATCCTTTATTAATTTATATTTTGCAATAAATTAGCATTAATTATGAGTCAAAATATATCTCGTTTATTTGATTTTGCATATCATCAACTTCATCTTAATTCTGACAAAAATATTTTTTATACAAAAAAAAATAATGTCTGGATGCCAACTTCCGTTAAGCAATATATTGAATTAGCCAATACCATTAGCAGAGGATTACTTAAACTGGGCGTGAAACCTAATGATAAAATTGCTGTTGTAACCACTACAAACAGAGTTGAGTGGAGTATTTTAGATATTGCCATTTTGCAAATTGGCGCAATCAATGTCCCGCTTTACCCTACCATATCCTCTTCTGATTATCAATATATTATAAACCATTCCGACGCCGTTTTATGTTTTGTTTCGGATATAGGTTTGGCTAAAAAAGTTTCGAAAATAAAAGACAAAACCCAACTGAAGGATATTTATTCTTTTGATAGCGTTAAAGGAATTTCATCTTGGGAGTCTTTAATAGCACTTGGTAAAAATGAAGACAATCAACATGAGGTCGAAGGCCTCAAAAAAAATGTAAAAAAAGCTGATTTGGCAACCATTATTTATACTTCAGGAACCACAGGCGTTCCTAAAGGCGTAATGCTTAGCCATCAAAACATAGTGGATAACACTTTTTCAAGTGCAAAATATTTGGACTTAAACAATGGTAATTACAAAGTTTTAAGTTATTTACCTGTCTGTCATATTTTTGAACGTTTTGCTTTGTATTATTACCAATATATGGGTTTTGAAATTTATTTTGCTGAATCTATAGAAAAATTGGGAGATAATCTGCGTGAAATTAAGCCTCATTTCATTCCTGTTGTACCACGTTTATTGGAGAAAATATATGATAAAATTGTAGATAAAGGAAGTAACCTAACCGGTATTAAAAGATTGCTGTTCTTTTGGGCGCTAGAACTAGGAAAAAAATACCAACCCTATAACCAAAATAGTACATGGTATTATTTTCAATTGAAGATTGCCAACCTTATTGTTTTTAATAAATGGCGGGAAGCTTTAGGAGGAAATATTAAATTTTTAGTCTCAGGTAGTGCTCCTTTGCAACCAATATTAACACAAATATTTACTGCTGCCCAAATTCCTGTTTTTGAAGGTTATGGGATGACTGAAACTTCGCCCGGTATTTCTTTGAACGATTTTAGAAATGGAGGGTTTAAAATTGGGACCGTTGGAAAAATAATACAAGGTGTTGAAGTGAAGATCGCAAACGATGGTGAAATTTTAGTAAAAGGTTCAAATGTGATGCTCGGTTATTATAAAAATGAAGCATTGACAAATAAAACCATTGTAAATGATTTTTTACATACCGGAGATATTGGAGAACTTGATGAAGATGGATTTTTAAAAATCACAGATCGTAAAAAAGAAATATTTAAAACTTCAGGTGGAAAATACATTGCCCCTGCAGTACTAGAAAGCAAATTAAAAGAATCTCGTTTTATTGAACAAGTGCTGGTTATTGGTGAAGGAGAAAAAATGCCTGCAGCAATTATTCAACCACATTTTGAGTTTTTAATAGCATGGGTAAAAAGAAAAGGATTAAAAACCAATGGAAGGTACGCATCCATAATTTCAAACCCAAAGGTGGTAAAACGAATTCAAAAAGAAATTGAAAAATCGAATAAACTATTTGGTCAATGGGAACAAATTAAGACTTTTAAATTAACCAGTGATATTTGGAGCATTGAAAACGGACTTCTAACACCTACTATGAAAATGAAGCGAAGTAAAATAAAAGAAAAATACAAACATTTATACAATCAAATTTATCAGAAATAGCGGAATCTCAGGCACTTATTTATTCATTATTTAGTGATAATTATAACTTTTCGTAAGTATCTACGGTACTTGTACAATCCTATTTTATTTTATACTTTGCATCACCGCTTATAAACCAAACCAAATGACTACAGAAGTTACCCGATTATTCGATTTTGCATATTACCAACTAAAACATTTTAATTTACCCAAAGCCTTTAACACCAAATACAATGGTGAATGGGTTGCTACTTCTACCGAAGAATTTATTGCCAAAGGAAATGCCATGAGCCGTGGATTGCTAAAATTAGGAATCAAACCCGGAGATAAAATTGCTGTTATTACCACTAATAATAGAACTGAATGGAATATTTTAGATTTAGGAGTATTACAAATCGGAGCAATTAACATTCCTATTTATCCTACCATTTCCAAAGAAGATTATGAATACATCTTTAACCATGCCGAAGTAACACATTGCTTTTTATCTGACCAAGAATTATACAAAAAAGCAAATGCGATAAAGAACCAGGTGCCGACTTTAAAAGAAATTTATTCTTTTGACGAAGTTGAAGGTTGCAAAAACTGGAATGAAGTTTTAGAATTGGGTAAAGATGAAACCAATCAAGGGGAGGTTGAAAAGATAAAAGAGGGTGTAAAAACAGCTGATTTAGCGACTATCATATATACGTCAGGTACTACGGGAAAGCCAAAAGGCGTCATGCTCTCTCATAAAAATGTAGTGACCAATGTAATTGACAGTATGCCGTTTTTACCTTTAGAACTTGGAAAAATTACCGCTTTAAGTTTTTTACCAGTGTGCCATATTTTCGAAAGAATGCTACACTATTTATACCAATATGCAGGAGCCTCCATTTATTTTGGTGAAGGCATGGATAAAATTGGAGAAAATATAAGAGAGGTAAAACCTCAATTTATGACC
>JADWMI010000426.1:0-757 GCA_015767395.1 Bacteroidota bacterium
CTCTTCGAGTGTTGCAGAAATATCTAAAAACACCAATTCGTCAGCTCCGCTGTCCGCATATTTTTTTGCCAATTCTACAGGGTCTCCAGCATCAATTAAATTAATAAAATTTACACCTTTTACGGTGCGTCCATTTTGAATATCTAAACACGGAATGATTCTTTTTGTAAGCATCTTACATGTGTGTTTCTAAATCTCTTAAACTGATATTACCTTCGTATAAAGCTTTACCAATAATAACTGCTTCACAACCTAAATCTTCTAATTTATTGATATCGTCTATTGTGGTAACACCGCCTGAAGCGATAAGTTTAATTGAATGATCTGTACTTGCGCTACACTCTGTAATAATATTTTTATAAAGCTCTAATGAAGGGCCTTCAAGCATGCCATCTTTTGAAATGTCTGTACAAATTACATATTGAATTCCCTTTTTTTGATAAGATTTTATAAATGGAATAACATCTAAATCACTTTCCTGTAACCATCCAGAAATAGCGATTTTTTCATCCTTACAATCGGCACCAAGAATTATCTTTGTTCCACCGTATTTTGAAATCCAACCCTCAAATGTTTCAGGATCATTCACAGCAATACTTCCTCCGGTAATTTGTTTAGCACCAGAATTAAAAGCTATATGTAGATCTTCATTGGTTTTTAGACCACCACCAAAGTCAATCTTCAAAGAAGTTTTTGAAGCAATTTGTTCTAACACCTTATAATTTACAATATGTTTTGCTTTGGCACCATCTAGATC
>JADWMI010000426.1:767-2569 GCA_015767395.1 Bacteroidota bacterium
CAAATATTTAATGCCTGCAGATTCAAATTTTTTGGCAACTTCCAATGGGTTCTCATTATATATTTTTTTTGTTTCATAAACACCTTTAGTCAAACGAACACATTTTCCATCTATAATATCTATTGCTGGTATTATTCTCATATTATAATTCTAAAAAGTTTTTTAATAATTTTTCACCATCTATACTACTTTTTTCTGGGTGAAATTGAACACCAAAAAAATTGTTTTTTTGAAGCGCCGATGTGTAATTAAATTGATAATTTGTTGTTGCAATACTTTCTGAACAAGATTCTGCATAATAGCTATGTACAAGATACATAAAGGCATTCTCTTTTATACCATCAAAAAGATTAGATTTTAGGTTAGTAATCGTATTCCATCCCATTTGCGGTACTTTTACATTGTTTGAAAATCGTTTTACATCAACATCAAAAATCCCTAATCCTTCAGTATCATTTTCTTCGGTTGATTTGCATAATAATTGCATCCCAAGACAAATACCTAAAACTGGTTGTCTTAATTGTGGTATTAAAGCATCTAATTTACTAACTCGCAACATGTTCATGGCACTACTAGCTTCACCAACTCCTGGAAAAATAACTTTATCAGCATTTAAAATTTTATTAGGGTTGTTTGTTAAAATTGCATCAATTCCTAATCTTTTAAAAGCAAATTGAATGCTTTTAATATTTCCCGCTCCGTAATCAATAATTACCAATTTCATTATAGCATTCCTTTTGTTGATGGTAAAATCATTTTTTCTACATCGCGTTTTACAGCCATTTTAATAGCTTTGGCAAAAGCCTTAAAAATAGCTTCAATTTTGTGATGCTCATTAGTACCTTCAGCCTTAATATTTAAATTGGCTTTAGCGCCATCTGTAAAAGATTTAAAGAAATGAAAAAACATTTCGGTTGGCATTTTACCAATCATTTCTCTTTTAAATTCGGTTTCCCAAACTAGCCAATTTCTGCCTCCAAAATCGATTACTGCTTGTGCATAACAGTCATCCATAGGAAGACAAAAACCATAACGTTCTATACCTAACTTATTTCCTAAAGTTTCTGCAAATACTTCGCCTAATGCTATGGCTGTGTCTTCAATTGTGTGATGTTCATCTACTTCTAGATCCCCATCAACTATAATCTTTAAATCTAGCTGGCCATGACGCGCAATTTGATCTAACATATGGTCAAAAAACGCAATTCCGGTATCTATATTACTTTTCCCTGTTCCATCAAGATTTAAATCAATTTTAATTTTAGTTTCGTTGGTGTTTCTTATTATCGAACCTGTTCTGTCTTCCGTTTTAAGAAACTTATAAATTTCTTCCCAATCATTAGTTTCTAAAGCAATATAATTATCTAAATCATCTCGCTTTACAGTTATTTCATCTGTTCCTAAATTGGTGTTATCATTAATAAAAATTCCTTTTGAATTCAAGTTTTTAGCTAACTCTATATCAGTTAAACGATCACCAATCACGAAAGAATTTGCTAAATCATAATCATCAGAAAAATATTTGGTTAGCATTCCAGTATTTGGCTTACGTGTTGGAGCATTGTCTTTAGCAAAGGTCTTATCAATAAACTGCTCTTTAAATTCAATACCTTCCGCTAAAAAAGTCTTGATAATGAAATTATGAACTGGCCAAAAAGTGTGTTCAGGGTAAATCTCTGTGCCCAAACCATCTTGATTAGTAATCATGATAATTTCAAAATCTAAATCTTTAACAATTCTACTTAAATATTGAAACACTTTTGGGTAAAAAACTAGTTTTTCAAAAGAGTCAATTTGCTCAT
>JADWMI010000427.1:0-1682 GCA_015767395.1 Bacteroidota bacterium
TTGGTGAGTACTGCATATTCAAATAGACCCGGATTTAAGAACTTTGCATCTCGAACCCCCATTCCGGATTTTGCACATGTCACTCCAACGGAAGAATTTATTGGCATGTTAACGGTCCGTAGAGTACATTTCTGGTATACACAGGCACAACTTCCAGTCTTTAGAAGTTATATTGAAGAATTAATTAAACTAATAGACATAGAACTTAAAAAGTAAGTTCTCAAAACGCTTTCTAGCCGTATAAATATAATTTCGGTTTAGTGCTCAAACAAAGGTAGTTTCGGGTTTGCTACATCTAATTATCCTATGAAAAACCCTAGCACACAAACCCGCAACAATTCTTATACATAAGAGTTATGATCAGCAAAAAAACGAAATAGTAATTATACAATACAAGAAAATAATTGAAATGAAAATACTGGAAACAGAACGCTTATATTTAAGAGAAATGACTATTAATGATGCTGAAAATATGTACTTATTAAATCTTGATTTAAATGTTCTTCAATATACAGGTGACGTACCTTTTGAAAGTATTGAAAATGCTAAGAAATTTTTGAAAAATTATGACCATTATAAAAAATACAACTTTGGACGCTGGGCTGTAATCCATAAAACAACAGATGAATTTTTAGGATGGTGTGGGCTAAAATACACCCCAGAACTTGATGAATATGATATTGGCTTTCGGTTTTTAAAAAAGCATTGGAACAAAGGGTTTGCAACAGAATCTGCCAAGGCTTGCCTAAATTTAGGATTTGATAAATATCATATAACTGAAATTATCGGACGAGCAATGGTGGAAAACATAGGCTCAATTAAAGTATTAGAAAAAATTGGTTTTGCTTTTCATAAAACATTCAATTTTGATGGAGAAAAAGGATTGATATACAAGTCTATAAATAAAAGTCGATTGCAGAACAATGGCTGTATTTAATACGAGTTTTACTATTTTCCCCAAAGTTTAGCACTTTTATTGAGTCCGTCAAGTCTTTTTTATTTGGCTTTAAAATGAAAAAATAAAACAAAATAAACAAATTTGGCTAAGGGCTTAATCGAAAGTTCAGTACTTTTAGTTCCCTCACAAACTACCCCCTAAACGAGGAGCTTTTACCATAGCTAATGTCCCTTAACGAATATTAAAAAGACCATTCTACATAAATATATTAAAATAAATAATGAAGAGAATTGAAGCTGAAATACGAGAAGCCAAAATAGAAGATTTAGATACTTTAAAAATATTTGAGCAAGAACTTATTCAGTATGAACGCCCATTTGATGGGAATTTAAAAAATGATCCCATAGCATATTACAACTTAACAAATCTTATTCAAAGAGAAGATGCACACATCATAGTGGCAACAATTAATGGAGAAATTACTGGTTCAGGTTATGCACTTATAAAAAATTCAAAACCCTATAGAAACCCTAAACAGTATGCCTATTTAGGTTTTATGTATGTCATACCTAAATTCCGAGGGTATGGACTAAATGGCAAAATAATTGACCATTTAATTGATTGGGCAAAAACAAGAAATTTATCAGAAATTCAATTAGATGTCTATGCCGAAAATGAAAGTGCTGTAAATGCTTATAAAAAAAGAGGATTTAAAGCGGATGTACTAAAAATGAGAATAAACAATGAAGCATAAAAACAACAGCATAACATTGGCTATATATAG
>JADWMI010000427.1:1692-2554 GCA_015767395.1 Bacteroidota bacterium
AAACATTAGCAACAATTATGGAACAAAATCAAAAGAATATAAAAGAACAATTAAAGCACATTCAAGATTACTTCTCTCCAAAAATAATTACAGAAGTTAATGACCAATATGTGAAAATCGCCAAAATTAAAGGCCAAGAAGTTCCGTGGCATAATCACGAAAATGAGGATGAGCTATTTTACATACTGGAAGGAACATTATTAATGGAAATCGAAAATGAAACAAATAGAACTATGAAAACTGGAGATATGTTCGTGGTTCCAAAAGGAATTAATCATAGAGTTTCCTCAATAGACAAATGCTCAATCATGTTAATAGAAACTAAAACAACAAAACATACAGGAAAAGTTAAGTCTTCCATAACCAAATCAATACAAGAACAGTCTTACTAAATCAGACTTAAAATAGTTACTTCTGGCATTAATGGAAAAGCATGCATCGCTTTTATTTCAAACGATAAATATAAAATAGATAGAATTTTGTGTTTTGCTGAGGCATGCAGGTATTTTAGTATCGATAATCCAGCAGCTGATTATAGTGAGATTGATCTTGGCCGAAGTCTGAATTAATATAGGGTTTAAGATCAAAATTGAATAAAAAACCTCTTGTCACAATGCCTAATTTTAAGGGAGATACAAGAGGTTTTTAATAACTAAACTAACTTATAGTGAAATAAATAAAAAAAAACGAATTAAAAAATGATGAATATCAGTTTATGAAAAAAATAATAAACTGATTAATAGTAGAGCAAAAGAAATCTAATCACTTTCACTATTCTTGTGTAATTCTTACTGGAACAATATAAGCTTTGTCTTTTTCTGTAATATTGTTATCTAATGTTTTGTAATTCAATCTACTTTTA
>JADWMI010000428.1 GCA_015767395.1 Bacteroidota bacterium
TTCAATGATACATTACCATTATTGGTAACTTCATCGTTACTGCATGCACTTATAGCTATCATCATTAAGGCTACAAGTAAAACTGGGGTCACTTTTTTTAATTTCATACTTTTAATATTAAGGTTTTATACTTAAACAAGTTCAATCTAAAAAACCCTACCCACAAAATCCATTTTTTTATTTTAATTACAGTCTTTTTCAAGTTTAAATCTATTATTTTCAAAACGCAAATCAATTTCATTGTCATCTTCAATTTCATATAACCTCCAATTAAAAGAAAAATCAGCTAAAGTTTCAAAATTTATTTTTATTAATATGCCGTCATCAGATGAGTCAACGTTCCATGTTCCAAAAATTTCATTTCCATTGTTAATCGCTTTTAAAACGTCTTCATCCAAAAAGAATAATGAATAATTTGTGTATTGCTCTGTTTGCTCAATATCATTTATTTTAAGTTCATCAACGGTCCAAGAACATGTTTTTAATAATTGGGTTATTTGCTCTTGAGAACAATCGTTACAATCATCATCATCGTAATCGTTGTCATCATCTTCATCGCACATATCTTTTACCTCTTCGATTACATTTTCTAACATATCCATATTTTCAATGTTTCTTTCTGTACCATCATAAAGAATTACTGAAATCGGAAAATTAATTACTACTATATCATTATCATCTATATCATCAACAAATTTGTAAAACTGCTCATCATTTTCAACTTTCACAGTGCTGGTTAATTGATTTTCTGAATTATACATTGACAAGGTTATTGGATATACAAAATCTAAACATTCAATATCGTCATCCATTTCGTTTTCACCTCCACAATCTTCAATTAAAGCCTCAAGTTCATCATAATTATTGATGGTTATTTTAGAATAATCACTTAAAATAATTTCAATAGGAAATAATAGTTCTAAGTGATCTGAATCGTCATCAAATTCATCAAAAATAGTCTCTATTACTTCAAAATCAGCTTCTGAATCTATTGTAATCTCTAAACCATTTACATTTACATTTACAGGAAGTTGAACTTGCAAACAGCTAGCATTATCTATAATATTATCTTTTGAACCATCTTTTGCAACTGTACTTTGTACTAAATTGGTTACAATAGCGTTCTTTTTTAAAGCTTCGTCTTGAGTGGGTTCTATAATTTGTGATATTTCATTCTGACAAGAAATAAAGGTCAGGAAAAACAAACTTAGAAAAAATAAATTGTAGAGGTGTTTCATATTTAACAAAATTAAAATTATTAATAAATTAACCAAGAAGTTTTAAGGGTTTATTGCTATCAAACTTTTTAGTTTTTAATAAATATGGAAAACCTCTTGGAATTTTTACACAATCAACTATATAACAGTTAATTTTAAAAAAACCCTACTTATTTTTTAAAATAATTATATTTAAACCAAAATTAATCTGAAAATCTAATAAAATTAATGAGCCATAATACTGATGAAGCGTATTGCAATGAAAAAAAATTCAGTGATTTTTTTTTAGATAATTCAGCATTATTACGCAATTATATGTACTACAAATGTGGTGATACAGAATTGGCGAATGACATTGTTCAGGATGCCTTTTTAAAATTTTGGGATAATTGCAAAAAAGTAATTCCGGGAAAAGCAAAATCTTTTTTATTTACCATTGCAAATAACTTATTTTTAAATGAATATGCTAGAAGCAAGGTAGCATTAACTTTTAAAAGCGTCCCAAAAAAGAATTATACCCATGAAACACCAGAGTATTTATTAGAAGAAAAAGAGTTTGGTGAAAAATTACAAAAAGCACTTTCAAACTTAACTGAAGCGCAACGAACCGCTTTTTTAATGAATAGAATTGATGGTAAAAAATACAAAGAAATTGCTGAAATTTTAGGGATTTCGGTAAAGGCTGTTGAGAAAAGAATACACAATGCATTGTTGAGTTTAAGAAAAGAAATTGAAAATATTTAACAAATAAAGTAGGGAAAACCTTCATTTAGTTGTTATATAACTGTAATATGAATTATACATATGGGAAAAGACTACTTTTTAGCAAAATGGCTTAATGAAGAAATAACCGAAGAAACACTTAAAGAACATGTGAGTGAAGATGAAATACGCGCTTACAAAAAAATAATTTCAGCCACAGGTCAACTCGAAGCACCAAGCTACAATGCTCAGGAAACTTTAGAAAAAATAAAGAAATCACATTCTAAAACAACTTTAAAGAAACTAAATTACACTAATTATTTTTACAGAGTTGCTGCAGTATTAGCCGTGATCATTACTTCATATTATTTTATTTCAACAAAAAACACCAGCTACACAACAAATTTAGCCGAGAAAATTACTTTTGAATTACCCGACCAATCTGAAGTACATTTAAATGCCAATTCAAAAATTACTTTTAAAGTCAATAATTGGGAAAATAGCAGAACCTTAAATTTAAAAGGGGAAGCTTATTTTAGCGTAAAAAAAGGATCTAAATTCACGGTAAATTCAAGTTTGGGTTCGGTACAAGTTTTAGGTACAAAATTTAATGTAATTGAAAGAGACCATTAT
>JADWMI010000120.1:0-1225 GCA_015767395.1 Bacteroidota bacterium
CCTGAGCATAGCCAATATTAGTAATAAAAAATAATAGTACTGAAAGTAATAATGTTTTAAAATATGTCATTTTATATTGCTTATTTACGTTTGTTTCTTGTTTTAGAAAACAAAAATAGTTGATTTGGAGTTGATTAAAGTTCAACTTTGAAATTAATTTTCTAACCTTTATTATTTTCAGATTTATGAATTGAAATTTTCATATAATATCTTAGTTTATACTTTATATAGAAATTTTATTAGCCAATAAATGTATAATTAACTAAATGATTTGTTATTTTTGGATGTATCCAAATCTAAATTTGTAAAAAATGTCGAATAAATTAACCTTAATAACCCTATTGTTTTTTAATGTTTCCTTTTTATTTTCTCAAAACGATGCGATTGGTAATTCCTCAAATTATGCTTTTCTAATAGAGGATGAAACAACCAAACAACCACCTTTAAGTGCAACTTTGCAAACTGACTTTCAACAATATTGGTCTTTTGGAGGTAATATAGGCTTGTCATTTTGGAACGGAGGAACCGATATTTTATTGGGTCCAAAAGCATATTACAATATTTCACCAAAATTTTTAACAGGAATTGGACTTACCTATATCTATTCTGAATTCAATGGCAACATAAACTATCATTCTAATTCATTTGGAGGTAGTATATTATTAGCAGTAAGACCAGTGCCTTTTTTACAGATTTCTGCTGAATATGAGGGGCTTCAAACAAATTACAGCGGTTATTATTCTGATGACTACTTTATAAACGCCCTTTATTTCGGCTTGTCATACGTTACAGGCCCTGTTTCTTTCGGAATTAGATATGATGTGCTTTATGACACTACTAAAAGCATCTATAGTTCTGCCTGGAATCCAATAGTAGGTTTTTATTTTTAATAGGTAATAGCGGATTTTTCGGGTATTTTTAAACAAATATTTTTATTCATAACTCTTTTCACTTAATACATCTCTTAACCTAAAGTTGTATTGGTAATCTATTCCACCTCTTTCAACAACCAACTCAATTCTCGTGTTTTCTTTTTGATAAAATTTGGATACAATTTCTTCTAATTTTAAATCATAAGTATATTTACCATTAATTTTAATAACAACATCTCCTTTTTGTAAACCAGCCTCATAGGCAGGTGAACCAGCAGTAATGTTATGAATTTTATAAGTTGGTTTAAAGGTGAATTTATAATTATAGTCTAACGTAATCTTGATATTGGAAT
>JADWMI010000120.1:1325-7099 GCA_015767395.1 Bacteroidota bacterium
ATTGGAATCTCCATAAGAAATAGCGCCTTTATCCAACTCTTTTACCAATATTTTCCCATTGTAAACCAACTCTATTCCACTCATATTGTACCTAAAAGGTTCTTTAAAATATTTACCCTGCTTTAAGGTAATTTTACCATTCCTATAGTCAAACACCACATTAAAACGTTTTAAGACAGTTCCTCCTATACTTCCATTTCTTTCTGTAAACCTCAAGGCTTGTGCAACAGACAACGAGTCTGGATATGAAACTGTAGGATTTAACAATTCAAACCTTCCTAAAACAAGGCTGTGAATTTTACTTCTTTTTCCATGTATAGCACCACTTAACCCTTCTCCCAAAAAGTCCCTAAAAAATAAAGTTGGAGGCAAAATTTCTGGTTTACTATTTTCAAAAAGCCACATTGCATCGCTTCCTCCCGAATCGATTAACATTTTCACTGGCACCAAATTATTAGCATCTTCATTGAACCTAACAGCTATATTAAGATAAGGTTTTAACCTATGAAATTCCAGATCAAATGTTTCACATTTATTGCAATCTTCGTGAACGTAATTGTTCGGTTTGTAAAAAATGAGTTTTTTTGTATTGTAATTAATTTTCACCACAAAGTCTTTCAAAATTTCATAACCAATAATCCCGTGTATGGTAACACCCATTTTTGAAGACAAATCAAAATTATCATTTGAAACAACATACAATTTTTGATTGTTACTGATAATGTTATTAATTTTAAAAAGGTTGCCAGTAGATAAAATTGCTTCAATAGCATCTTCCATTCCCAATCCTTTTAATTTTATTTTTTTGGCATTTTTGAGTTGTATAGAGTCCTGAGAGTTTAAATTAAATAAAATGGTTGCTCCAACTCCTGAATCTAATATAAAATTTAAGTCATTCCCATTCACTTCTATTGGAAATACAATTAAATTGCTCAAAAGTTTAAAGGGCATTACTTGCTTAGATTGACTGTTAAGCATCCTGAAGTTTTCTTGAGAAAAACCATTTAACGAATTAAACAGTATAAATATTGAGATCGTTATGTAGGAGAATTGTCTTAACAAGTTTACCTTTTAATTTCATGTAAATTACAAAAACTATGAAGTAAAATATAACTTTTGTGATAATTTTAACGTAAATAAAATTCTGTTATTTGTGATCCTTCTGAAATTATTTTTGCAATTTTGTAATCATTAATAAAATAAGCTACTTTACAATGCCAACGATATCAAAAAAGGGACAAAACATGCCAGAATCACCAATTAGAAAATTGGTGCCATTCGCTGAAAATGCAAAGAAAAGAGGAATTGAAGTATTTCATTTAAATATTGGTCAGCCAGATATTAAAACTCCTGACTGCGCTCTTGAAGCCATTAAAAATAATACCATAAAGGTATTGGCTTACAGTCGTTCAGAAGGTTCAGAAGAATACCGTCAAAAAATCGCGAATTATTATTTAAAAAATAATATTTCTGTAACTGCTGATGAAATTATTGTAACAACTGGAGGCTCTGAAGCCCTATTATTTGCAATGGGTAGTATCGCTGATTCTGGTGATGAAATTATTATTCCTGAACCATTTTATGCAAATTACAATGGTTTTTCAACAGCCTCAGATGTTAAAATAGTTCCGGTAATTTCTAAAATTGAAGATAATTTTGCATTGCCTTCTATTGAAGATTTTGAAAAATTAATTACCCCAAAAACAAGGGCCATTTTAATTTGTAACCCTGGAAATCCAACTGGATATTTATATTCTAAAGAAGAAATTCAAAAATTAGCAGAGATTGTAAAAAAACATGATTTGTTTTTGATTGCAGACGAAGTTTATAGAGAATTTGTATATGATAAAGAACCACATCAATCAGTATTGGCTGGATTTGGTTTAGAAGAAAATGCCATTATTATTGATTCTGTATCTAAACGCTACAGTATGTGTGGTGCTAGAATTGGCTGCTTGGTTACAAAAAACAAAGAAGTTTTAAGTACTGCAATGAAATTTGCTCAAGCGCGTTTAAGCCCGCCAACTTTTGCTCAAATTGCAAGTGAAGCAGCTTTGGAAACACCACAATCTTATTTTGATGAAGTAATTGTAGAGTACAAAGGTCGTAGAGATTTACTTATTGAAGAATTAATAAAGATTGAAGGTGTTAAAGTTGGAACTCCAAAAGGCGCATTTTACTGTGTAGTTGAATTACCTGTTGATGATGCCGATAAATTTGCACAATGGTTACTGGAAGATTTTAATTTGAACAACCAAACTGTTATGGTTGCTCCTGCTGCAGGGTTTTATTCAACCCCCGGAATTGGAACAAATCAAGTAAGAATTGCTTATGTTTTGAAAAAAGAAGACCTCTTAAAATCGGTTGAGATTTTAAAAGCTGCAATTGTAAAATACAACGCCCTATAGTTGAATATTCAACAAAATATATCATTAAAACAATACAATACGTTTGGCATTGATACCAATGCCAATCGTTTTGTAGCTGTTGGTTCACTTTCAGAACTAAAGTCAATTCTAGTAGATGAAAAAGATATTTTTTTATTAGGCGGTGGCAGCAATATGCTATTAACCAAAAATATAGAAGCTTTGGTTATTCACTTAAACTTAAAAGGAATTGTTGTAAACGACACAGAAAAAGACGTTGTTTATGTGACAGCCGAAGCTGGTGAAAACTGGCATGATTTTGTACTTTGGTGTATTTCACAAAATTATGGTGGTTTAGAAAACTTATCCTTAATCCCTGGAAATATTGGCACCTCTCCTATTCAAAATATTGGCGCTTACGGCGTTGAAATTAAAGATACTTTTCAACAACTAGAAGCACTTGAAATAGCAACTGGTAAAATAAAAACATTCACCCATTCAGATTGTAAATTTGGATATCGCAATTCTGTTTTTAAAAATGAGCTTAAAGGAAAATATATTATTACCAATGTCACTTTTAAACTCACCAAAAATAACCATCAAATAAATATCTCTTATGGCGATATTAAAAATCACTTAAAAGATATTGAACATCCTACTTTAAAAGATATCTCAGATGCTGTGATTTCAATTAGACAGCAAAAACTTCCTGATCCTAAAGAAATTGGAAACAGTGGTAGCTTTTTTAAAAATCCTGTTATAGGCTCGGTATTATTCAATTCGCTACAAAAAAAACACGCTAAAATGCCACACTATGTGGTATCAGAAAATGAAATTAAAATTCCAGCTGGGTGGTTAATCGAGCAATGTGGATTTAAAGGTCAACGTTTTGGCGATGCTGGCGTACACTCAAAACAAGCATTGGTTTTGGTAAATTACGGAAATGCAAGCGGACAAGATATCTACAATTTAGCACAAAACATCAGACAAAAAGTAAAAGACACTTTTGGGATTTCACTTGAGATTGAGGTGAATATTATTTAGTGTTAAGTTTGTCATTCCTGCCAATGCAGGAATCCATTAGATCTTAAAAACAAAAAATCCCTAAATAATTCCTTTTAAAACCTCAACAACATAATCAATATCTTCTATTGTATTGAATTTACTAAATGAAAATCGAACTGATGTTTTTATAGCTTCCTTTTCAGATAACATTGAATTTAACACATGAGAGCCTTTACTACTTCCACTTTGACAAGCACTACCACCTGACACAGAAATCCCTTTTAAATCGAGATTAAAAAGCAGCATCGCATACTCTTTTGGAAAACGAACATTTAATATAATATAACTACTTTTAGTTTCACTTTCTGATAAGCCATTGAACTCAATTCCTACAAAATTAGTTTTCAACGCTTCAATTAAATAACTTTTCAAATTTTGAATATAGGCTAATTCCTCTACTATATTTTGGCAGGCAATGTCCAAGGCTTTTTCCATACCTAAAATACTGTGTACATTTTCGGTTCCTGCTCTTGCTCCTTTTTCCTGTTCGCCACCGTGTAAAATTGGATAAATTCCAAAACCTTTTTTAACATAAGCAAATCCCACGCCTTTTGGTCCATGAAATTTATGTGCGCTGGCTGCGAAAAAATCAATTGGTGTTTTTTGTACATCAATAACAAAGTGTCCAATACCTTGAACAGCATCTGAATGAAACAAAGCACTGTTATCTATACATAATTTAGAGACTAAATCAAGATCTAACAAATTACCAATTTCATTGTTTATGTACATTAAACTCACCAATTTCTTCTCGTCACTTTTTTGTAACAAACTTTCTAAATGTTGATAATCTACAGCGCCATTTTCATCAATATCAACCCATTCTACATTTATATTAAACTCTTTAACTAAATTATCTAAAGTATGTAAAACGGCATGGTGCTCAATTTTTGATGAAATAATGGTAGTTACGCCTAAATTTATGACCGCATTTCTTAGAATTAAATTATCTGCCTCACTTCCACCTGCGGTAAAAATAATTTCATTTGAAGATGCATTTAAGCATTTTGCAATGTTTTTTCGCGCTGTTTCAACTGCCGACTTTGCTTTTCTTCCATCTTGATGTATAGATGATGGATTCCCAAAAGTAGTTTTCATTACTGCTGTAATTGTTTCAATTACTTCTGGTAAAATAGGCGTGGTTGCTGCGTTATCTAAGTATATTTTTTTCATCAAAAACAAAAGTAATTAAAATAGTTGATTTCAATTAAGGTTGTAAAGTTTAAAACAATTATTTTTGTAGCATAAACTTATTTATGAAAAAAATTATTACCCTTATAATAGCCCTATCTTTTTTCTCTTGTAATGATGGTGATTTTGATACACCCGAATTTGAATTTGAGGATACTATCTACAGTTGTTTCGAATATGTTTTGTACGTAACAAATAGTAATAAAACCGAAGCAATGGCCATGACCTTGATTGATGCTCAACTTGGGACAACAGTTGGTGAAGCCTCTTATCCTGTGTCTTCATCCTTAGAAATTGTATATCGATTATTTGATACTGGAATTGGCAACGATTATTTCTGCCAGTTAATTCCTGCAACATCTCCAAAAGTATTAACAGAATTGAACGCTGACAGTGCAATGGTTAATATTATTACTGCTGAGATATATAAAGACAATGTTTTAACAGGCTATTCTTATGAAATTACGATCTCTGATTTATTATTTATAGATGGAAGTGATCGTATTTTTTATGAAACTTTCCCTTTTGGGACCTTTACAATTAATCTTTAATTTTTAGGGTTCTGGTAAACATAGACTTCAGTAGCACCTAAGCCATATTTTTTATAAGAGGCTTCATAAAACTTAACATGGTAGTTTCTAAACATAAACTCCAATTCACTTTTTAAAACCCCTTCGCCTCTGCCATGAATAAAAACTATTTTAGGAATGCGATTTTTAATTGCAAATTCTAATTTATGTTTGGCATGTTCCATTTGTGTGTTCAAAATATCATAATTATCCATTCCTTTTGTGGAAGAAATTAAATGATGAATATGCAAATCAACTTCCATTGGTGGTTGCTTATCTTCTTTTAAATCAGACTTAAATTGTATTGGTTTATTTTTAGAAACAGGTCCTTTACTTTGTTCAAACAAATCTTCATTAGAAATATCGCTATACTTTGAAAGATCAAACTGATTTTCTTTGATAACAACCAATTCATTTGGAGCAAATTGAAAAGTAAACCCATCAGCACTTTCAATCTCAATTGTTGTTTTAGAAACCGACAAAACGACTCCCTTAACTACATCATCTAAAACAGCAACCTCATCACCAACATTGATTTTTCTATCCATAACTTATTCCATCTAAATTAAATATTACAAATTTC